>CAYWNX010000214.1:0-5114 GCA_964459735.1 uncultured Dechloromonas sp.
CCAGATTATTAATCGGCACCGATTCCGGCGGCTTTGGCAGATTGGCCAACTGGACGATCAGACCAGCGCGGTTCTTGCGCGACTCGCCCATGCCGATAATGCCACCCGAACAAACGTTGATGCCGGCTTCGCGTACCTGATCAAGCGTATCGAGACGGTCGTCATGGGTATGAGTCTTGATAACCTGACCGTAGAATTCCTTGTCGGTATCGAGATTGTGATTGTAGTAATCGAGTCCGGCTTCCTTGAGTTTGCCGGCCTGACCTTCGCCGAGCATGCCGAGCGTGACGCAAGTCTGCATGCCGAGCGCCTTGACTTCACGCACCATGTCGAGGACGCGGTCGAGGTCGTTGTCTTTCGGGCCTTTCCAGGCGGCGCCCATACAGAAGCGGGAAGCGCCCTTTTCCTTGGCAAGCTTGGCGGCGGCTATCACTTCATCAAGCGGCATCAGGCGCTCGCGCTGGGTATCGGTGTCGTAGCGGGCGGATTGCGAGCAGTAGCTGCAATCCTCGGAGCAACCGCCGGTCTTGACCGAAAGCAGGGTCGAACGTTGGATGGCATTCGGATCGAAATTCTCGCGATGCACACCTTGGGCACGCCAGATCAAATCCATCAAGGGCATCTCGTAAAGTGCGAGCACCTCGGCAACGGTCCAACGCGGCGCAGACGCAGATTGAGAAATGGCAGGAACGGCGGCGAGTGAGCTAGCTTGCATGGGTGGCCTTGCTGGAAAAAATACGATAATAATCGGATACTCGGCGTATCGATAATTATGGATTATCGAGGACCTCCGGAACGATGTCAATTTTACCCCAGGCCTCATGCAAGCCCTAAAACAACTCACTCGCCGCTGTCTTTCAGGGCTGTTACCGGAAAGCTGCCTGCTCTGTGGCGTCGATAGCCAGGATGGCCTGCTCTGCCCGGATTGCACTACCGACCTCCCGGCGCTACCGGCCGCCTGTTGCCCGCAATGCGGGGTTCAGACGACGCATGGCGAGCGTTGTGGCGCCTGCCTGAAGGATGCACCACACTTCAATCGGACAATTGCCGCTTTTCGCTATGATTTCCCGGTTGACCGCATCATTCACGCGCTCAAATACGGCCATCAACTGGCCGTCGCCGGCTGGCTGGGCAGCCGACTGGCCGAGCGAATCATTGCGGACCATCAACTCATCATCCCGCTGCCCTTGCACCCGGATCGCCTGCGCGAACGCGGCTTCAATCAATCGATGGA
The DNA here is from genome assembly GCA_964459735.1 of uncultured Dechloromonas sp. Taxonomy (GTDB): domain Bacteria; phylum Pseudomonadota; class Gammaproteobacteria; order Burkholderiales; family Rhodocyclaceae; genus Azonexus. The sequence continues at coordinate 1,235 of CAYWNX010000214.1, forward strand.
AATCGCCCGAGTTATTGGAAATCTTCTTAATTTAACGGTTGACCGCAGCAGTCTCTTTCGCAACCGGCCGACCCTGCGGCAAGCCGACCTGCCACTCAAGGAGCGCCACAAAAACGTCCGGGGTGCCTTTGAATGCAGTACTGAGCTGAGCGGGCGAAAGATCCTGCTGATCGACGATGTGATGACCAGCGGCGCCACGGTAAATGAGTGCGCCCGCGTCCTCAAAATACACGGCGCAAGGGACATCTCGGTCGTAATTGCGGCACGTGCCTTGAAGCATTGAGCGGTAAATCCGTGTTCTAATCCGCCACCTTCAACGTCACCTATCAAGCCAACGTGTTCGCCGTCGTCCTTTATCAGCCCGAAATACCGCCCAACACGGGCAATATCATTCGCCTCTGCGCCAACACCGGGGCCGAACTGCATCTGGTTGAACCGCTTGGTTTCGACATCACGGACAAGGGGCTGCGTCGAGCCGGGCTGGACTATCATGAATACGCCCGCGTCATTCGCCATGCCGACTGGTCTGCCTGCAAGGCTGCACTGGCTGGGCGGCGGATGTTTGCTATGACAACCAAAGGCGCCGCCAGCCCGTTCACAACCGAGCTTCAGCAAAGCGATGTTTTCGTCTTTGGCCGCGAGACCAGCGGCCTGCCGGCGGAAGTGCTGGCCGAGTTTTCGGCCGGACAACGCTTGCGCCTGCCGATGCAATCGGGGCAGCGCAGCCTTAATCTCTCAAACGCAGCAGCGGTAACTGTCTTTGAAGCCTGGCGCCAGGCCGGCTTTCCGGGATCGCTTTAAGCGATTTCTTCCTTCGGATCACGCGCCATCAGCTGCTCGACGGCTTGAGCCGCCGACAGACTGCCATCCAGCACAGCGGCCACTGCGGCGCTGATCGGCATATCGACCCCGAGCTTGCGGGCCAGTTGATCCACTTCGCGTGCCGTATAAACACCTTCGGCAACGTGACCGAGTTCTTCAAGGATCTGCGGCAACGACTTGTTCTCGGCCAGCGCCAGACCGACGCGACGATTCCGTGACAGATCGCCGGTACACGTCAGGATCAGGTCACCCATACCGGCCAGCCCCATAAAAGTTTCACGCTGCGCCCCGAGGGCCAGACCGAGACGGGCGATTTCAGCCAGCCCCCGCGTCATCAGCGCCGCCCGGGAGTTCAGGCCCAGCCCCAAACCATCACAAGCGCCGGTCGCGATGGCCAGCACATTTTTGACAGCGCCGCCAACTTCGACACCAATCAAGTCATCATTGGCGTAAATGCGGAGCTTCTTCGTATGCAACTGACGCGCCGCTTCGCGGGCAAAAACCGGATTGTTGGCAGCCAGCGCAATCGCAGTCGGCTGTCCGGCGGCAACCTCCTCGGCAAAACTCGGGCCGGAGAGCGCACCACAAATGGCTTGCGGCCCCAATACCTCACTGACCACCTGATGCGGCAGCTTGCCGCTGCCAGCCTCAAAACCCTTGCAAACCCAGACCAGAGGCAGCGTCACCTTGAGCGCCGCAAGACGCTCAAGGGTCGGCCTCAAGCCGGCAATCGGCGTTGCCACGACCAGCAGTTCAGCACCGGCCACCGCCGCCGCAAAATCGGTCGAAATCGCCACGGACTCGGGCAATTTGTAGCCGGGGAAGAAGCGATGATTTTCCCGGGTATTTTGCAGGTCGACCGCAACATCGGCCTCGCGCGACCACAGCACGACTTCATGCTTGCCAGCGAAGGCAATGGCCAGCGCCGTACCCCAAGCGCCAGCGCCCAGCATTGTAATTTTCATAGGCCCCAGACCTGGGTCGAACGGATGTAACCCGTGGCGCCATCGCTATGGCGCACCTTGGCCCAACCGGGAGATGCCGACTCGACAAATTCAACGGCCACCCATTTGTCGAGCTCGGCAAGGAGCGGGGCTTCCGGCTTGTCGGACTGACGAATCTCCGCCTTGGGCGCCGTCACCACCAGCATGCGGCGCTCGCCCAGACTGCGAGACTCGATCCAGGCCAGCGTGCCTTCGGCATCGCGCACCTTGAACCAGCCCTCCAGCCGCACAACCACCTCAACTGGCGTCTGCGCCTTGATCAGGTAAAGCTTCTTGCCCTGCTGCGACGGCGCATCGTAGAGAATCGCCGCCGGCACGGTGACCGACCGGTAGTCAATGGCCAACGCCGCACCAGCGGCGCCAAGCAGTGACAAGACAAGCAGCGTCCGACGCCAGATGGTCATGTTTATTGAATGGTCGGTTCGGCGGAAGCAGCAGTCTGTTCCTGCATGCGCTGCATGTACATGGCTTCAAAATTAACCGGCTGCAGCACGATCGGCGAAAAGCCGGCACGCGTCACTGCGTCGGAAACCGTTTCGCGGGCAAACGGGAAAAGGATGTTCGGGCAAGCCACGGCGATCAGCGGCTCGATCTGGTCTTCCGGTACATTCATGATGCGGAAGATGCCAGCCTGGCCCACTTCAACCAGGAAGACTGTCTTTTCACCAAACTTGGCGGTAACGGTAACCGTCAGAATGACTTCGAACACGCCCTCGCCCACGGCGCGGCCGCTGGTGTTGAGTTGAATTTCAACCTGTGGCGCTTCACGCTCGAGGAAAATTTCCGGTGCGTTCGGCACTTCAACGGAAAGATCCTTGATATAAAGTTTTTCAATGCCAAAGACGGGCTGTTCGTTTTGTTCCATGATTCTCTTTCAGTAAGTTAATTGGTTTCAGGCGTTAGCATCGAGCAAGGGCTGCAGTTTGCCCGCTGAATCGAGTGCGTAAAGGTCATCACAACCACCAACGTGGGTGTCGCCAATAAAAATTTGCGGGACAGTCCGGCGCTGGGTTTTCTTCATCATTTCATCGCGCCGATCAGGGTCAAGATCAACCCGGACCTCCTCGATACGGGTCACCCCGCGTGCCGTCAGCAATTGCTTGGCGCGAATGCAGAACGGGCAAACCGCTGTCGTATACATCAATACAGCGGCACTCATTTTTTCCGCGTTCCCTTCTTGACCGGATAACCGGCACCAACCCAAGCATCGACCCCACCGGCCAGATTATAAAGTTTGGCAAAACCCTGCTTCTTAAATTCAGCGCTAGCCTTGCCCGAACGCATACCGGAGGCGCAACAGAAAATAATCGGCTTATCCTTGAATTTTTCCAGTTCGCCAATGCGCTCACTCAACTTGCTGACTGGAATGTTCAGCGCATCGGGCAAATGACCACTGGCGAATTCATCGGCTTCACGCACATCGACAATGCGCGCATCTTCGCGATTGATCAGCGTTGTCGCCTCGCCAGGATTGACCTCATTGCCGGCCGGACGAAGCAGTGCAGGCCAGAGCAGGGCCAAGCCACTGATCACCACCAGTGAAATCAGCAGAACGTTCTGAGTAATAAAATCCATCGGCATTAATTAACCCTTTTCACCACAAAAAACTTCACGCATCAGACCGACAAGTTGCAGGGTGCGCTGGTCGCCCACTCGGTAAAAAACACGGTTCGCATCCTTACGCGTCAGCAAGACTTCTTTTTCCCGCAGAATGGCCAAATGCTGCGAAATATTGCTTTGTGAGGTACCGACAGCATCAACGATTTCCTGCACGCAGGCCTCTTGACCACCAAGCACGCACAAAATCTTCAGCCGCAAGGGGTGCGCAATGGCCTTGAGCGCACGAGCAGCCGTTTCAATATGCTCCTGCTTGTCAATCAAATTGAAGGGAAGCGTTTCCAAGATAAAACCTCGTTATCGGCTAATGGATCATTATAAAATAAGGTTTTGCGTTTCGCAGACCTTAATCGGTACCAATTGTAATGGCTCACGAACTAGACCGCGCTGCCGTATTCGGGCAAGAGCCAATCACAAAGCGACGCCGACCTGGCGTG
>CAYWNX010000215.1:0-5108 GCA_964459735.1 uncultured Dechloromonas sp.
GAGTCATCCTGGACGAAAAGGTCGGCGTCGATAAAGGCCAGATGCTTTTCCTGCCCAAAGCGGCGAACTGTGTCGTTGATCATGACCTGATGCCATTTTCCGGGAATCCGGTCGACAGGCAGGATGCCGAATAACCCGTAAGTCACTTCGACACCGGGAATTTCCCGCAGCCAGGCGAGCAGGTCCGGGCGCACCGACGAGGCGACGCCATCGACGTGGATGTAGAGACGGAAGTCGCGACGCCATTCGGCCGGGCAGGCCCTGAGGGCGGTTTCTGCCGCCAGTCGGGCAAAGACGGGCGTGTAGGTGCCCGCCGAAAAAATGTGGTGCGAGGGCAGTGGCGTGGCGAGTGGTCCGATGGGCAGCGTCGGCGCTTCCCGGTGCAGCAGGCTGACCAGATGGCGCAGTGGCGTGGGGCGGCGGTTGCGCCGCATGAGTCCGAACATGGTCAGACGTTCGCCTCTTGGCTTTCCTGTTCCCGTTGCAGGCGATAAAGGCGGGCATACAGGCCATCGGCCTTAAGCAGTTCCTGATGGTTGCCTTCTTCCAGCTTGCAGCCGTTGCTCATCGCGATGATGCGGTCGGCCCGTTCAATCGTCGAGAGGCGATGCGCAATGACCAGCGTGGCGCGACCGACCATCAGTTCGTCCAGGGCTTCCTGAACCATGCGTTCGGATTCGGTATCGAGGGCCGAGGTTGCCTCATCGAGAATGAGGATGGGTGCATTTTTGAGCAGGGCACGGGCAATCGCCAGGCGCTGACGTTGCCCGCCAGACAATTTGGTACCTTTTTCGCCGATCAGTGAATCGAGGCCCTGCGGCAGGCGTTCGATGAATTCCATGGCATGGGCCGCCCGGGCCGCAGCGACGATGTCTTCCCGGCTGAGTGTGTCACTGCAGCCGTAGGCAATATTATTGGCGATCGTGTCGTTGAACAGCACGATATCCTGACTGACCAGGGCCATGTTGGCGCGCAGGTCGAGCAGCGGGATATCGGCGATGGGCACGCCATCAATCCGGATCTCGCCTGAATTTACCTCGAAGAAACGGGGTAGCAGATTGGCAACGGTCGTCTTGCCGCTGCCTGATGGGCCGACCAGCGCGACGCATTCGCCCGGTTGGACGGTGAAGTTGAAATTGTCGAGAACTTTTCGCTCATTGCCCGGATAGCTGAAACTGACGTTATCAAACTGGATTTCGCCGCGGGCGCGCTGGATGGGGTGTTTACCCTTGTCCGTTTCGGCCGGTTGGTCGAGTATGTGAAAGACGCTTTCGCAGGCGATCAGGCCCTTCTGGATCGTTGCGTTGACATCGACCAGACGGCGTAGCGGCGCCAGGATCATCAGCATCGCCGTGATGAAGGAAACGAAGCCGCCGACCGTTGCCTGACCGTGGCCCGCCTGGTAAAGGGCAATCGCCATGATGACCGCGAGTGCGATGGCGACAAAGAAATGCACGATCGGGCCTTGCAGCGCGAGAGCCAGCGCCGAGCGCATCTGCAGGTGGCGCTGGTTGTCGATCACCTTGCTGAAGCGCTGCGTTTCATAGCGCTGGCCGCCAAAAATCTTGATGACTTTCTGGCCCTCGATAGCTTCCTGCAGAACCTGGGTCAACATGCCTTGGGCACCTTGCAAGCCACGCGCCAGGCTGCGGACCTTGCCGTTGAAGCCGCGTACCGCAAAGGCAATGAAGGGCGCGATCACGAAAGTGATCAGGGTCAGTTTCCAGTTGAGGTAGAGCAGCCAGCCAAGCAGGCCGAGGACGCTGAAACTGTCCTTGATGAAGGTGGTGATGGCGGTGGTCGCGGCGCTTGATACGCCATTGACGTCGCTGGTCACCCGGGAAATCAGGCGTCCGGACAGATTGTCCGCGAAGTAATTGTTGGGCAGGCGCAGCAGGACATCGAACATCCGTTTGCGCAGGTCGGCGATGACGTGCTGGGCGACCCATGTCATTGCATAGTCGGCGATCAGGCCGACGATTGCACGAACCAGAAAGATGCCGAAAACGAGAGAGGGGTAAAGTACCCAGTCCAGCGAGTCTTGATTTTGCGCGAATCCATCGTCAAGGATGAACTTCAGCAACGCGGGCAGGGCAGGCTCCAGGGAGGAGGAGGTGATCATGCAGCCGACTGCGACGATGAAGGCCCAGCGATAGGGGCGGACGTAACCCAAAAGGCGCCAGTAGACTTCCTTGCTGCTCAATTCCTTGTCGACGTTTGCGCCCATGAAGCTGGTCCGGAAACCCGGCAAAATAAAAGAATCGATTATACACTTCTCGCCTGCCGTCCCGGCTTTGGCGGCCGCCGTCCGGTCAGTGGGCGGCTTCCCAGTTCGCTCCAACCCCGACTTCGACGATCAGCGGCACTTTCAGCGCGGCGACCTGAGCCATCAGGCGGGGCAGGTGGGTACGGATTTCCATCAATTCGTCATCCGGTACTTCCAGCACCAGTTCGTCATGCACCTGCAGTACGAGACGGGATTTCCGGGCGGATTTTTCCAGCCAGTTTTGTACGGCGATCATCGCCAGCTTGATCAAATCAGCGGCGGTGCCCTGCATTGGCGCATTGATTGCGGCGCGCTCCGCACCCTGGCGGCGATTGCCGTTACTGGAGCGAATATCCGGGAACCATAGGCGGCGGCCGAAGGCGGTTTCGACGTAGCCTTTCTGCCGGGCCATTTCCCGCGCCTCTTCCATGTAGCGGGCGACACCGGGATAACGGGCAAAGTAGCGGTCGATGTAAGTCTGCGCCGCGCTGCGTTCCAGCCCGAGTTGGCGGGCCAGGCCGAAGGCGCTCATACCGTAGATCAGCCCGAAATTGATGCTTTTGGCGACGCGACGCTGGTCAGGGCCGACTTCGAGCGGTGTGACGCCGAAGATTTCGCCGGCCGTGGCGCGGTGCACGTCCTCGCCGTGGGCAAAAGCTTCCAGCAGGCGTTCGTCGCCCGAAAGGTGGGCCATGATGCGCAGTTCGATCTGCGAATAGTCGGCCGAGACGATGCAGTGCTCGGGCGGGGCAATGAAGGCGGTGCGGATGCGGCGGCCTTCCTCGGTGCGTACCGGGATGTTCTGCAGATTGGGGTCGCTGGAGGCCAGTCGCCCGGTGACCACCGTGGCTTGGGAGAAGTGGGTGTGGACTCGCCCGGTCGCCGGGTTGACCATGCGCGGCAACTTGTCGGTGTAGGTGCCTTTCAGCTTCGCCAGGCTGCGGTGTTCGAGCAGCAGTTTGGGCAGCGGGTAATCGAGCGCCAGTTCGGAGAGGACTTCTTCGTCGGTCGACGGTCCGCCGGAGGGGGTTTTCTTTTTGATCGGCAGACCCTGTTTCTCGAACAGAATTTCGGCCAGTTGCTTGGGCGAAGCGAGGTTGAAGGGCTGGCCGGCCAGTTCGTAGGCCTGTGCTTCTAGGCTCATGATTTTCTGGCCGATTTCGTGGCTCTGGCGGGACATCGCGGCGCTGTCGATCAGGATGCCGGTCCGCTCCATTTGCCAGATGACCTGCCGGGCCGGCATTTCGATCTCATGATAGATGTGGCTCAGGCCGCTTTCATTGGCAAATTGCGGATGCAACGCCTGATGCACGCGCAGCGTGACGTCGGCATCCTCGGCGGCGTAGGTGGCGGCGCGTTCGAGGTCGACCTGATCGAAGCCGATCTGCTTGGAACCCTTGCCGCACAGGTCGGTGTAGGCGATGGTTTCCAGGCCGAGGTGACGGGTGCACAACTGGCCGAGGTCGTGCCCCTTGTCGGATTCCAGCACGTAAGACTGGAGCATGGTGTCGTGGGCGATTCCGGCTAAGGCGATGCCGTGGTTGGCGAAGACGTGTTGGTCGTACTTGGCATTTTGCAGCACTTTTCTGCGGTCGACCGCTTCCAGCCAGGGTTTTAGCTTGGCCAGCACGGCATCACATGGCAACTGGTCGACGACGCCGGGGGCAGTGTGGGCGAGCGGGATGTAGCAGGCTTCGCCGGCTTTGACCGAGAGTGAAATACCGACAATACGAGCGGTGAAGGAGTCGAGACTGGTGGTTTCGGTATCGAGCGCGGTAAGTTTGGCGGCTTCGATTTTGCTCAGCCAGGTGTCGAATTGGGGCCAGGTGAGGACGGTTTCGTAGTTGACCGCCACGGCTTCGGCCGGTGACAGGCTTTCGTTCTTTTCCGCTACTTCGGGTTGCGGGTCAGCTTGTTCCTGGGGCGAGAGCGGAGTGGTTTCAGGAGCGTCCAGGTCCCGCAGCCAGGTGCGGAATTCATAGCGCGTATATAAGCTGCGCAGTGTTTCCGTGTCGCGCTCTGTCACCGTCAATGCTGCAGGAGCCGGTAAATTTGATAAGTCGCAGGCAACGGTAACCAGCTTCTTGCCGAGCGGCAGGAACGCCAGATGATCGCGCAGATTCTGCCCGACAACGCCGCCAATCTCATCGGCATGAGCCACGATCGCATCCAGTGAGCCGTATTGCGCCAGCCATTTCAAGGCCGTCTTCGGGCCGCATTTGGCGACGCCCGGCACGCCGTCAACGGTGTCACCGACCAGCGCCAGATAATCGACAATCTTGCCCGGCGGCACGCCGAACTTGGCCTCGACACCGGCTTCGTCGAGCAGTTCGTTGCTCATCGTGTTGTACCAGCGGACCAGCGGGCCGACCAGTTGGGTCAGATCCTTGTCGCCCGTGGAAATCAGCGTATTTATGCCGTCGACCGCAGCATTCGTCGCCAGCGTGCCAATTACATCGTCGGCTTCGACACCATCGACCATCAGCACCGGCCAGCCGGCAGCCTTGATGGCGGCATGGATCGGCTCAATTTGTTTTACCAGATCTTCCGGCATCGAAGGCCGGTGCGCCTTGTATTCCGGAAACCAGTCGTCGCGGAAGGTTTTGCCCTTGGCGTCGAAGACAATGGCCTTGTAGTCTGCCTTGTAGTCGCTTTCCAGGCGGCGTAGCATGTTCAATACGCCATACATGGCGCCCGTCGGCTCGCCAGCTTTGTTGCGCATGTCGGGCATGGCGTGAAAAGCGCGATACAGATAGGACGAACCGTCCACCAACAATAAAAGAGGCATGAGAAGTGACGGAAAGTGAAAAACTGGTGATGGGTGTGGAGTCCGAGGCCTTGC
>CAYWNX010000216.1:0-5100 GCA_964459735.1 uncultured Dechloromonas sp.
CGAACGCTGGGATGGCAGCGGCTACCCGGACCAGTTGAAAGCCGAGGCGATCCCGCTGCCGGCCCTGCTGATGGCCGTTGCCGTTGTCTATGATGCCTTGCGCTCGCGCCGCCCCTACAAAAAAGCCTTCAGCCATGAAGAAGCGGTTCCGATGCTGGTCGATCAACGCGGCAAACAATTCGACCCGGCGTTGATCGATGCATTTATTGCGTTACAGGACGAGTTTTGCCGCATTGCCACGCAACTGGCTGACGATACGCCAGATGGACTGGCCAACAAACAGGATAACTAATGAAGTCCCCAACCCTTTTAGCGCTGGTACTGGCTTTCCCTCTTTCGGCCAGCGCTGTAGACATGACCTTGTCCGGGTTCGGGACAATCGGGTATGCCCAGTCGGATCAGCCCTACAACTATCTGCGCTTCGTTGATGAGCGCGGTACTTTCAAGCGGGATAGCCTGTTGGGCGCCCAGCTCGATATCAAATTCGATCAGCACTGGGGCGCCGCCATTCAGGCCAAGCTGGCCCCCTCCGATAGCAGCGATTCACAATGGAAAGGCGTGCTTTCCTGGGCCTTCGTTTCCTGGCGTCCGGTCGATGACGTGCTGGTCCGGGTCGGCAAGCTTCGGGTGCCGTTGATGCTGAATACCGAGAACGCCGATGTCGGGGCTACTTATGATCTGGCGCACCTGCCGGTTGAGGTTTATTCGATTGCGCCGACCACCGATTTCGTCGGGCTAAGTCTCAGCAAATCCTGGCTTGCCGCCGATCTGGATTGGAACCTCGATGGTTATTACGGTCGAGCTGAAAACCATACGCGATTTTATGGCCGCGAAATGCGGGACGGAGACCTCACTCCGGGTAGTTGGTTTGAGGCGATCGATGTCAAAAGTGGTGGCCTGGTTTTGACGGCGCGTGGGCTGGATAATGTTTTCCGTATGGGCGTGCATTACGCCACAGTCTCCAAGCCCGGAGGAATGGCCGTTGATATTCCATATGTTGCTAACGCGTTCGGGCCTGGCCTTGGTTTTTATGACGTCAGGCGCGCCTCCCGCGAGGATGAAATGCGCATGCCGGTTCAGAACATTGGTGCCAGCGTACTGCTACCAGGCAAGGTCAGATTGACCGGTGAATATGCGCGGACCAAGTTCGCCGGGGCAAGCCGTGGCTTGAGTCGTTGGGGCGCATATCTGGCAGTGTCGCGCCAGTTCGGTATCTGGAATCCATACGTTTATTACGCCAAAACGAAGTCAACCGATGGTGCGCTCGCCCTCTACAACGCGGTCAACCAAACGGTTACACCGTCTCCCGCCCTTAACAATGTCCAAAAGCTTACTGCCGATATTGTTTTGCCTTACGACCAATGGACCGCTGCTGTCGGAACCTCGGTCCGAGTCACGCCACGTAGTCTGATCAAGGCGGAATGGGCGCAAACGCATACCGGGGAGGCGTCGAGTTTCGTTGATGCATCCTCGGGAGGAGATAGCGCAAACAAGCGCATAAATGTTTTCTCGCTCTCTTACAGCTTTTCATTCTGAGAGGAGGGCGCCATGAAGCAATGGATGGTTTTTCTGCTCTTTCTCCTGGGAAGCGCATCGATCTTTGCTGCCGATGAACGTCTGGTGGTCATCGGTCATAGCGCCTTGTCAAAAACCGACGTATCCACTTTGCAACGGGTCTATACAGGGCGTGTCGTTTCAATTAATGAGCAAGCGGCTATCCCCGTCCATTTGCCGCCAGGCGATCCATTGCGCCGGCAGTTTCTCGATGTGGTCATGAAACAGAGTGAGGAGCAGTACACCGGTTACTGGCTGGTTCGCCAATATGTTGGCAAAGGCGCGCCACCCCAAGAGTTTGCAACGGTAGAAGCGCTGGTCAAATATGTCACGACGACGCCCGGCGCCCTTGGTTATCTGCCTGCTTCCAAGGTGCCGATGGGGGGAAATGTTATTTTCCGGCCTTAGCTTCAACACCGGGTCCGAAGTGGCGAAATCGCTGGCATTTTTCTCCCAGAGGTGTAATCTGGATTCGTGCCGAGGTTAGCAGCAAGCCTCGGCAAGACGTGGCAGTACCCGCTGTGTTGCAGGAGATTCTATGGTTGTTATCAACAAAGTTTTTCTTGAGATTACCGTGTAGTACTCCATAACGGCGAAGAGCCGAATACCCCTGCCGCTGTGCCGGGGTGCAGTACCGAAGCCCATGCCTCAAAGCATGGGCTTCCTGCTTTTGGGAAAACGAAAATGCAAATTCAACGTTACGGCACTACCCGCCGCTATTCCGACAGCGTCGTGCATAACGGCACCGTCTATCTTGTCGAAGTGCCCTCCAATCTCGATGCCGATATCACCGGGCAAACCGAAAATTTGCTGGCCAGCATCGAGCACCTGCTCACTCAGGCCGGCAGCGACAAATCCCGTCTGCTGATGGTCACCATCTACCTTGCCGACATGGTCGACTACGCCGCCATGAATGCCGTCTGGGATACCTGGCTGCCCGAAGGTGGCGCCCCGACCCGCGCCTGCGTTGAGGTCAGGTTGGCCAATCCGGAATTTCGGGTGGAAATAGCGTTGACCGCAGCCATCGCTCAGTCTTGAGCCTCTGTCCTGGCGCTGCAGTCGCAGCCTTTGCCGGCGGCAATCCAGCGCGTGAACAAGCGGCGGGCGAGGTTTTCAGCGGCGGCTGGCAGCCAGCCGAGGTAGTGCCCGGGGCGCCTGAGCAGGCCGCAGTGGTAGCGGGTTTCTGCGGTAGACCACTCCAGTGCCGGGCAGGGGCCGGCTTTTTGCAGAAAGCGCAGGCGGGCGGCCGGGCAGGTTTCGAGCGCGCAACACACGCCGCAGCCGTTGCAGGCTTGCCCCTCGGCTGGTTTGGCCGGGGCGGCACGGTGGAGGTGGATGATTTGATCTTTCACGTTGCGCAATGAACCATGTCCGGCTAAATTGATCAGACGACTATCATGATCCAGAGGAGGCCCCCGATGAATAAACTGATTTCCGTTTTGCTTGCTGCCGTATTTGCCGTTGCCAGCGTTTCCGCCATTGCTTGCGGCGATAAGGCGAAGGATGAAAAACAGATGAGTACGCCGTCGAAGCCGAAAGTTTAAGCGACCAGCGGGCATGAAAAAAAGGCAGCTTCGGTTGCCTTTTTTGCGTTTACGGCCGGTTGAGGAAAAGTTCGGGATCGACCGGCGTGTTGTTGAGAATAACCGCCCAGTGCAGGTGCGGGCCGGTGACGCGGCCGGTGGCGCCGGCAGCACCGAGGATTTCGCCCTTTTTTACCGGTTGACCGTGGCGAACGTCGATGCGTGACAGGTGCATGTAGGCGCTGATCAGCCCCTGGCCATGGTCGATGAAAACGGTGTTGCCGTTGAAGAAATAGTCGCCGGTATTGGCAATGACGCCATCGGCCGGGGCCTTGATCGGCGCACCCGTGCCGACCGCCAGATCCAGCCCGGCGTGCGGGTTGCGCGGCAGGCCGTTGAAAATGCGGCGCAGGCCGAAACGTGACGAAAGCGGGCCGCTGGCCGGTAGCGTAAAGTCGGTGAGTGGGGCGGTGGCCGAAAAATTGCGTTTGACCGCTTCGGTCACTTCCTTTTCACGCTCGATGCGGGCGAGATCGTCCGGATTGGGTTCGACCTTGCGCTTGTCCTTGATCGTCAGGCGCTGTTCCGGGTAATTCCTGACGTGCACGGCGACATTTTTGATGGCTGCGGTCGACCCGAAAAAAACGCTGATTTCCATGTCGCCGGGCAAGGTGTCGAGCGGGATGCCGAATAGCGCGAACCAGCGGCCTTTGTCCTGAATGACCGCCAGCGGCTGATCGCCCCAGCGCGCGCTGGGTGTCGGCTGACTGGTCGGCCCGAGATCGATCACGGCGACGCCACCGGGGACCGGTGAATGCCGGGGCAGGGCGAAGGCGGCGCTGGCCTGGCCGAGACTCAGCACCAGCAGCAGGGGGTAAAGCAGCTTCATGAAATTTCCTGGCTGGCCCACCACAAACGCAGGCGCAGGCCGAGTTCGCTGGTGAAGCCGACCGAGACGAAACGAATGTCGCCGGCCGGGTTGATGATGATAAAGGCCGGCGTGCCGGGCAGGCCGTACTGACGAAGGATTTTCGCTTCCGGGTCGGGCAGCGTTGACCAGCGGTAGCCGCTGTCGCGCATGAATCTGGCGATTTGTTCGGCACCGCCGGATTCGCTGGCGATGCTGGTCACCGGCCAGTCGGCGCTGATGTTGCTGACGTTGCCGGCGGTAGTCTTGCAGATCGCACACCAATCGGCCCAGAAATAGAGCAATTGGGCCTGTCTGGGGTATTGGGCACGCCATGTGGTGAGATCGAACGGCTGGCCGTCGATCCGTTGGCCGGCGAAATGGGGTGCTGCGCCGCGCGGGGTATTACGGGCCTGCCAGAGCTGGAAGGCGGTGAACAGGGCAAGGAAGATCAGTCCCTCAAGCAGCCAGCGCCGCCAGCGTGGCTTTGGGGGCGTGGCGTTTTGAGGTTGGGCTGGCTGCATGGGATTGATGTCACTCGCTTGTTATTCCCGCCTTGGCGGGAGTGAGCAAGTTGGCTCTTTACAGCTTTGCCGCCTTGAAGGTATTGCACTGATTCATGTCGCCGCTTTCAAAACCTGTCTTGAACCAGCGGACGCGCTGGGCCGAACTGCCGTGAGTGAAGCTTTCCGGCACGATCCGGCCTTGCGATTGCTGTTGCAGGCGGTCGTCGCCGATGGCGGAGGCGGCGGTCAGGGCGGCCTCGAGGTCGCCCGGTTCGAGAACGTTCTTCATGGTGTCGGTGCGCTTGCCCCAGACGCCGGCCAGACAGTCGGCCTGCAGTTCCATTCGCACGGAGAGGGCGTTGGCTTCCGCCTTGCCGACGCGTTGCTGGGTGCTGTGAACTTTCTCGGCAATGCCGAGCAGGTTCTGCACGTGATGACCGACTTCATGGGCGATGACGTAGGCCTGGGCGAACTCGCCGGGCGCCTGGAAGCGCTCCTTCAGTTCGCGGAAGAAGACGAGATCGATATAAACCTTCTGGTCGCCCGGGCAGTAGAACGGCCCCATGGCCGACTGGCCGGTGCCGCAGGCCGTCGGCGTCACGCCGCTGAA
>CAYWNX010000217.1:0-5093 GCA_964459735.1 uncultured Dechloromonas sp.
ACCGCAGCTCCGGGCCGATAGGGCGGAACCGACGGGCGTCGAAGCCCTGCTCCGCTGGCATCATCCGGTCGATGGCATGATCTCGCCGGATCGCTTCATTCCGGTTGCCGAGGAAACCGGACTCATCGTTGAAATCGGCGAGTGGGTATTGCTCAACGCCTGCCGCGAGATGAAGCACTGGATCGACAAGGGCCTGAAACCCATCCGGATCGCGGTCAATGTCTCGGCGCGACAACTGCGTCGCCGCGATTTTTGCGAGATGATTGCCGGCGTACTGGCCGAAACCGACCTTCCCCCGGAACTGCTGGAGATTGAAATTACCGAAAGCTCGGTGATGGAAAATCCGGAGGAGGCCATCGAAATCCTGCAACGCCTCGGCCGCATGGGCATTTCGCTGGCCATCGACGACTTCGGCACCGGCTATTCGTCGCTCGCCTACCTTAAGCTTTTCCCGATTGACCATCTCAAAATCGACCGCTCCTTCGTCGCCGATATCGAAACCGACCTCAATGATCGAGCCATCGCCTTCGGCACCATCGCGCTGGCCCACTCGTTGGGTCTGAACGTCATCGCCGAAGGCGTCGAAACCGAGGACCAGCTCGAATTACTGCGCGCCAACGGCTGCGATGAAGTCCAGGGCTACCTGTTCAGCAAGCCGCTCAACGGCGCCGCCGCCTTCGCCTTTCTGCACGCACGCAGCCCAGCGGGGTAAAATCTTCCCTTTCGTCATGACGCAGGTAATCACCATGGCAGAGCGCACGCTTGCCCGCTACCTTACTGAAGAACAACGTAACCGGGGTGTCATCACCGCCGATCTCAAATTTCTGATCGAAATCGTTTCGCGGGCCTGCCAGGCCATTTCGGTAGCCATCGGCAAGGGCGGCCTGGGCGGCGTGCTGGGCGAAGCCGGCAGCGACAATGTGCAGGGCGAGGCGCAGAAAAAACTGGATGTCCTCTCCAACGAAATTCTGCTTGAAGCCAACGAATGGGGCGGCCACCTCGCCGCCATGGCTTCCGAGGAAATGGATCTGCCGCACACCATCCCGAATCGCTACCCGCAGGGTGAATACCTGCTGCTGTTCGATCCGCTCGACGGCTCATCCAACATCGATGTCAACGTCTCCATCGGGACCATTTTCTCGGTCCTGAAATGCCCGGAAGGCGCTGACCTGAGCTCGCCGGAAGCCGCCGAAGCCGCCTTCCTGCAAGCCGGCACGGCACAGGTTGCTGCCGGCTACGCGGTTTATGGCCCGACTACCCTGCTGGTGCTGACCGTTGGCGACGGCGTTGTCGTCTTTACTCTGGATCGCGAGCAAGGCCAGTTTGTGCTGACCCAGGAAAATGTACGGATCCCCGCCGACACACAGGAATTCGCCATCAACATGGCCAACCAGCGCTTCTGGGAAGCGCCGGTGCAGCGCTACGTCCACGAGATGCAGCAAGGCAAAACGGGTCCGCTCGGCAAGGATTACAACATGCGCTGGGTCGCCTCGATGGTGGCCGACGTGCATCGCATCATGACGCGCGGCGGCATCTTCATGTACCCGATCGACAGCAAGCTGAAAGACAAGGGCGGCAAGCTGCGCCTGATGTATGAGGCCAACCCGATGGCGCTGCTGGTCGAGCAGGCCGGCGGCGCTGCGAGCACCGGACTGGAGCGCATCCTCGAGATCAAGCCGGGCAAACTGCACCAGCGGGTGCCGGTCATTTTAGGGTCGAAAAACGAGGTCGACCGCATCACTGCCTACCATACCGCCTGACCCCAACCCCAGAAGGAATCCCGCCATGCATACACGCACACTCGCCTTCATCCTTGCCGCCAGCATCATCGGTGCCGGTTGCGCCAGCAAGGAAAGCAAGCCTGAACCAGCACCGGTGCCAGCGCCGACTGCAGCCGCTGCGCCAGAACCCGCGCCAGTTGCCAGCAAGCCGGAATGCCCGCCCGAACCAACCGCCAAAGTAAAGTCAAAAGCCACCAAGAAAACCAGCAAGAGTAAAAAAGCCGAGCCGGCACCCGTTGATTGCGAGCCTGCCAAGGCAAAGTCCACTGCGACAAGCGCCAAAGCCAGCGAACCGGCTGCCGCCCCAGCTGCGGCAGCACCCGTCGCGGCAGCGCCGGCCAAGGAAGCCGCCAAACCGAGCGAACCCGGCCAACCAAGAGTCGTCAAATCGCGTGACGGCACCTTCGATGGCGAAATTTACGGCAACATTCCGCCGAACAGCAAATGGGCCAAGCTGCAGATCGGCATGCACCAGAGCGAAGTCGAGCGCATTCTCGGCGTCACGCCAAACATGCGCGGCTACGTCACGGCCAAGGCCTTTATTCCCTTCTACTACGGAACCGACAGCCACCGCTACGAAGCCGTCTACGCCGGGCAAGGCAGCGTTGCCTATACCGGTGGCGGCATGGGCGGCGGCCAGGGCGTGTTGATGATGATCAACTACGACCCGAAGGTCCAATAGGCATAAGCAAGGACGGGAGGCTGGCGGACCTCCCGGCTCACCAGATTGCCCTACCCAAAAGAGGGCATTTCCCGGATAATTTCACCTTTTCCGCCGGCTGGATTTCCCGATCATGAGCGTCAGCAACACTCCCCAATTTTCTCCTCTGACAGGCGCCATTCGCGCCTTGGCAATGGATGCCGTGCAGCAGGCCAATTCCGGCCACCCGGGCGCCCCGATGGGCATGGCGGAAATCGCCGAGGTCCTCTGGCGTCGCCACCTGCGCCACAATCCGGCCAACCCGAAATGGCCCGACCGCGACCGCTTCATCCTCTCCAACGGCCACGGCTCGATGCTGGTCTATGCCCTGCTGCACCTGACCGGCTACGACCTGAGCATCGACGACCTGAAGAATTTCCGCCAGTTGCACTCAAAGACCGCCGGCCACCCGGAATACGGCATCACCGTCGGCGTCGAAACAACCACCGGACCGCTCGGCCAGGGCATTACGAACGCCGTTGGCTTTGCGCTCGCCGAAAAGGTGCTGGCTGCCGAGTTCAACAAACCCGGCCACGAAATTGTCAATCACCACACCTACGTTTTCCTCGGCGACGGCTGCCTGATGGAAGGTGTTTCGCACGAAGCCTGCTCGCTGGCCGGCACGCTCGGTCTGGGCAAACTGATCGCCTTCTGGGACGACAACCGGATCTCGATCGACGGTCACGTCGAAGGCTGGTTTACCGATCACACCCCGGGCCGCTTCGAATCCTATGGCTGGCATGTCATTCCCGACGTCGACGGCCATGATGCCGCAGCCGTCGAGCAGGCACTGCTCGCCGCCAAGGCGGTGACCGACCAGCCGACCCTGATCTGCTGCCGGACGACCATCGGCATGGGTGCCCCGAACAAGCAAGGCAGCCACGACGTTCATGGTGCCCCGCTCGGCAAGGACGAAATTGCTGCCGCCCGCGAATACATCGGCTGGGAACACGCCCCGTTCGAAATTCCCGACGACGTCTACGCCGCCTGGAACGGCAAGCCGCGCGGCGCCGTTTTCGAGGAAAACTGGAACAGCCGTTTTGCCGCCTACCGCGCCGCCTTCCCGAGCGAAGCCGGCGAATTCGAACGCCGCGTCATCAAGGGCGAACTGCCGGCCAACTGGGAAGCCACCAAGGCCACCTACCTCGCCGCCACCCGCGCCAAGGCCGAGAACATCGCCAGCCGCAAGGCCTCGCAGAACGCCATCGCCGCGCTGGTCCCGGCCGTGCCGGAAATCTTCGGCGGCTCGGCCGACCTGGCCGGCTCCAACCTGACCTTCGTCAAGGGCAGCAAGGGTGTCACCAAGACCGAGGGCGGCAACTACTGCTACTACGGCGTCCGCGAATTCGGCATGACGGCCATCGCCAACGGCATCGCGCTGCACGGCGGCCTGCTGCCCTACACCGCCACCTTCCTGGTTTTCTCCGACTACGCCCGCAACGCCATTCGCATGGCGGCGCTGATGCAGCAACGGCAGATCATGGTCTATACCCATGACTCGATCGGCCTTGGCGAAGACGGCCCGACGCACCAGCCAGTCGAGCACATCCCCAGCCTGCGCCTGATCCCGAATCTGGATGTCTGGCGCCCGGCCGATGCGACCGAAACGGCGATTGCCTGGGCGGCTGCGGTCGACCGGGAAAACGGCCCAAGTTTGCTCGCCCTGTCGCGGCAGAACCTGCCGACCGTCACCGGCAACGTGACCAACGAGAGCATCCGCAAGGGTGGCTACGTACTCTCCGACTGCGCCGGCGAAGCCCGGATCACCTTGATTGCCACCGGTTCCGAAATCAAACTGGCGCTCGACGCCCAGGCTGCGCTAGCCGCTGACGGCATCGCCAGTCGCGTCGTCTCGATGCCCTGTACCAACGTCTTCGACCGCCAGAGCACCGAGTACAAGGCTGCCGTCCTCGGCGGCAACGCGAAGCGCATCGCTATCGAAGCCGCCCATCCGGACTTCTGGCATAAATATGTCGGCCTGCATGGCGCCGTGATCGGCATCGACCGCTTTGGCGAATCGGCACCGGCCGGCCAACTGTTCGAGCTGTTCGGTTTCACCGTCGCCAACGTCGTCAAGACGGCAAAAGAACTTTTGTCCTGATTCAAATTCAACAAAGAGAGGAATCACATGGCTATCAAGGTTGCAATCAATGGTTTTGGTCGTATCGGTCGCTGCACGCTGCGGGCGATCTACGAGCAAGGCCTGCAGAATGAATTCGACGTCGTGGCGATCAACGCCGCCGGCGATCTGAAGACCAACGCCCACCTGCTCAAGTACGACACCACGCACGGCCGCTTCGGCACCTCGGTTGAAACCGACGGCGAGAACTGCATCATCATCGACGGCAAGCGCATCGCCTTCTACTCGACGAAGAATCCGAAGGAAATCAACTGGGCCGACCACGGCGTCGATATCCTGCTCGAATGCACCGGCGCCTACACCACCAAGGCCAAGGCTTCCGCGCTGCTCGAGCAAGGCGCCAAGCGCGTGCTGATTTCCGCCCCGGGCGGTGACGACGTCGACATCACCATCGTCTACGGTGTTAACGAAGGCCTGCTCAAGGCGGACATGACGGTTGTCTCGAACGCCTCGTGCACCACCAACTGCCTGG
>CAYWNX010000218.1:0-5078 GCA_964459735.1 uncultured Dechloromonas sp.
ATTGTTCGGGCACGAGCGGGGCTCCTTTACCGGCGCCCAGGCCCAGCGTCGGGGGCGTTTCGAGCAGGCCGAAGGCGGCACGCTGTTCCTCGATGAAATCGGCGACATGCCGTCCGAACTGCAGACCCGTCTGCTGCGTGTGCTGTCGGATGGGCACTTTTACCGGGTCGGCGGTCATTCGCCGATCAAGGCCAACGTCCGGGTCATTGCCGCCACCCACCAGAATCTGGAAACCCGGGTCAAGGAAGGCCTGTTTCGCGAAGATTTGTTCCATCGCCTGAACGTCATTCGTATTCGCCTGCCGTCCTTGCGCGAACGGCGCGAGGATATTCCGCTGCTCGCCCGCCATTTCTTGCAGAAGAGTGCGCGTGAGCTGAGTGTCGAAACCAAGCGTCTGTCGGATGCCGCGCTGAAATACCTGAGTGGCCTCGATTTTCAGGGCAACGTTCGCCAGCTGGAAAATCTTTGCCACTGGCTCACCGTCATGGCGCCCGGGCAACTGGTGGATATTGGCGATTTGCCCGGCGAGCTTAGAGACTCCAGCCCGGTAGTGCTGGCCTCGGATTGGGAAAGCGCGCTGGAAGGTGAAGTTGACCGTTTGCTGGCGCGTGGCGTGCCGGATGTGCATGGTGTCTTGTCGCAGATCTTCGAGCGCATTGTCATTTCGCGGGCGCTGACCCATACCGGCGGCCGGCGGATCGAGGCGGCGCAGGCCCTGGGCATCGGCCGCAACACGATTACCCGGAAAATCGCCGATCTCGGCATCGAGGGCGGCAAGGACGCAGCGGCGGAGTAAAATTCGCCGCATGGCGCTGCTTGATCCTGTTCTCCTGAAATCCCGGCTCGGCCTGCTGGCCGGGCGTTTCGACGTCGATGCGCTGGCCGAATGCGATTCGACCAATAGCGAATTGATGCGCCGCGCCGAAAGCGGTGCGCCGGCCGGGACGGTGATTGTCGCTGACCGGCAATCTGCCGGGCGTGGCCGGCGGGGCCGGAGCTGGCTTTCCGAGCCTGAATCCAGCCTGACCTTTTCCCTGCTCTGGCGGTTTTCCGGACCCTTGGCCCGTTTGAGCGGGCTGTCGCTGGCGGTTGGCGTCGGGCTGGCCTGCGGTCTGGAAAGCCTTGGCGCACGCGGTATTTGCCTGAAGTGGCCAAACGATGTCCTGCTGCGCGATGGTGAGGCTTATGCGAAGCTGGCCGGGATTCTCGTCGAGCTTTCGTCCGACAGGCGAGGCACGCAGGCGATTATCGGCATCGGTTTGAATCTGTTGCCGCCAGTTGGCGAACTGCCGCAACCCGCCGCTGGCCTGAGCCAGTCGTTGAGCGCTGCGCCGGAACGCCATGTCGTGCTGGCAGCCATCCTGCTGGAATTGCATCGCGTGCTGGAGGCTTTTGCGGTCGACGGCTTTTTCGGGCTGAAAACGGAGTGGCAGCAACGCCACGCCTGGCAAGGCGACTGGGTGCAGATTCTCGGCGAAGAAGCCACGCCGCTGGTCGGTCGCTGCCTCGGCGCCGATGACGATGGCGCCTTGTTGCTCGAAACGGCGTCCGGCATCGAGCGTGTCTTTTCCGGCGACGTCAGCCTACGACGCGCATGATTGTTTGTCTGGACAGCGGCAACAGCCGTATCAAATGGGGCGTGCATGACGGCCGGGACTGGATCGCGCAGGGCGCCGTTGCCCATGCCGATGTTGCGCAACTGGCGACTTTGCCCGGCGAATGGCCGCAACCGGCGAAAGTGCTGCTGGCGAATGTGGCAGGGCCGCAAGCCGCTCAGCAGATTCGCGCACAGCTGGGCGCCTGGCAACCGATGTTCCACGAGGTGAAAGCCGAGGCGAAGCGCGGCGGTGTAAGCAACCAGTATAAAAATCCGGCGCAATTGGGCGTTGACCGCTGGTGTGCCTTGATCGGTGCCCGCGCCCAGACTTCTGCCGCCTGTGTCGTGGTGATGGCCGGCACCGCGACGACGATCGATACGCTGGACGCGCAAGGCAACTTCCTGGGTGGCCTGATCTTGCCTGGCCTCGATCTGATGCACCGTTCGCTGGCCCGCGATACCGCCGACCTGCCCTTTGCCGACGGGCATTATTCCCCGCTGCCGCGCTGTACCGACGACGCCATTGTCAGCGGCGCCATCGAGGCCCAGGCCGGCGCCATCGAACGCGCTTTTGCCCGGCTGGCGGTTGCCGATGGCTGTTGCCTGCTTTCCGGCGGTAACGCGGCTCTATTGGCGGCGCATCTGCGCGTTCCATGCCAGGTGGTTGAAAATCTGCCGCTGGACGGTCTGCGCCAACTTGCCACCGAAGGCTGAGCCGGCAAAGCCGTTTATCAGGCTTGAATAAACCCTGGCAAGCGGTGACAATCTTTCGCTATTGCACTCTGTGCGGGAGATTCCATGTTCGACCCGGTAATCAACGCTCTGCCAGCCTTTGCCAGTTTTTTCGCGACCGCCATCGGGTTGCTCGTCGCCTTTCTGGCACTCTATGTGCTGGTCACGCCCTATAACGAACTGGCCCTGATTCGCAGCGGCAATACCGCCGCCGCGGTCAGTCTGGGCGGTGCACTGCTCGGCTTCGCCATGCCGATTGCCGTTTCGGTGGCGGTCAGCCACAACCTGTACGCCATGATCGGCTGGGGCGTCGTCGCCGGTGTCGCTCAATTGCTGGCCTATGTCGCCGCCCGGCTGGCCCTGCCGCAGATCAACCAGAATATTCCGCAAGGCAAGCTCTCCTCGGGCATCTTCCTCGCCTCGCTTTCCCTCGGCACCGGCATTCTCAATGCCGGTTGCATCGTCTGATTTTTTAAGGAGTTCGTTATGGCCCTGATGGATTTCATCAAGAAACAATTTATCGACATCCTGCAATGGACCGAGGATGCCGACGGCACGCTGGCCTGGCGTTTTCCGATGCAGGAAATGGAAATCCAGAACGGCGCCAGCCTGACGGTGCGCGATTCGCAACTGGCGCTGTTCGTCAATGAAGGCACGGTGGCCGATGTTTTCAGCCCCGGCATGTACAAGCTGACGACGCAGACGCTGCCCGTCCTGACCTATCTGAAAAACTGGGACAAGCTCTTTGAATCCCCGTTCAAGTCCGACCTTTACTTCTTTTCGACGCGCCTCCAGCTCGACCAGAAATGGGGCACGCCGAATCCGATCACCATCCGCGACAAGGAATTCGGTGTCGTCCGGATGCGCGCCTTCGGCATCTACAGCTATCATCTGAGCGACGCCAAGACCTTCTATCAGAAGATTTCCGGCACACGCGACAGCTACACGCGCGATGAACTGGAAGGCCAGTTACGCAACACCATGGTCGCCGGCATGACCGACCTGTTCGGTCAATCGGGCATCGCCTTCATCGACATGGCCGCCAACCAGGACGAGTTCGGCAAGGCGATGTTCGCCAAAATGACGCCGATGTTCGCCGAGTACGGCCTGACGCTCGATTCGCTGGTCGTCCAGAACGTTTCGTTGCCCGAGGAACTGCAGAAGATCCTCGACCAGAAAATCGGCATGAACATGATCGGCGACATGGGGCGCTTCACCCAGTACCAGGTCGCCAACGCCATTCCCGAAGCGGCCAAAAACGAAAGCGGCCTGGCCGGCATGGGTGTTGGCCTAGGCGCTGGCGTCGGGTTCGGGCAGGTAATGGGGCAGGCAATGGCCTCGGCCATGCCAGTGACCGGCGCCGCACCCGGCGCTCCCCTGCCTGCCGCCGCCGTGCCCGTCCCGACGGTATCGGCCGACGAGGTCGTGGCAACCTTGGAAAAACTGCATGGCCTGGTCGGCAAAGGCATTCTCTCGCAAGCGGAATTCGAGGCCAAAAAGGTCGAACTGCTCAAAAAGCTGACCTGAGCTTTCGCCCTTCGTGGTCCTTTCTGCTGCCTGTCCATCCTGCGGCGCGCCGGTTGTTTTCAAATCGGCGGCGTCGATCTTTGCCGTCTGTGAATACTGCCAGAGCACGCTGGTCCGCCACGACCAGGCGCTGGAAGACATCGGCAAGATGGCGGCCCTGGTCGAGGACCGTTCGCCGCTGCAACTGGGGGCGGAAGGCAGTTACAAAGGGGTTCATTTCGCCCTGATCGGGCGCATCCAGATCAAGTACAGCCAGGGTGTCTGGAACGAGTGGCATCTGATGTTTGACGACATGCGTACCGGCTGGCTGTCTGAGGCTGGCGGTGATTATGTGCTCACTTTTGCCCAGTACGTGCAGGATGCCTTGCCGAAATTCGAGGATCTGAAAATCGGCCAGCGTTTCCTGCTGGCCAGTCAGGCATGGACAGTCAGCAATATTGAGGAAGCGGAGTGTATCGCCGGTCAGGGCGAGCTGCCGTTCAAGATGGGGGGCGGTTATCCGCTTGCTGCGGTCGACCTTAGAAGTAGCGCAAATTCGGGGCCGAATTTTGCGACGCTGGATTACTCGGAAACGCCGCCCTTGCTTTTCGTCGGTGAAGCGGTCGCTTTCCCCTCGCTGAAAATGAGCAATCTGCGCCAGGGCATGCCGATCCCGACGCACACGGTGCAAGCCCAGGTCTTCCGCTGTCCGAGTTGCGGCGCCCCGATGCAGGCGCGCTCGAAGGATATTCTGGCGGTCGGCTGCGCCAGTTGCGGCGCGGTGGTCGATACCGCCGACCAGAACCACAAATTGCTGTCGAAAGCGCTGGGCAATCGCGATGAAAAATATCAGCCGCGCCTGCCGATCGGCAGCAAGGGGACGCTGGAAGGCAAGCCGGTGGAAGTCATTGGCTTCCTCGTCAAGCAGAGCCGGATCGATGGCATGGCCTACGACTGGCGGGAATACCTGCTCGCTGCCGAAAACGGCACCTATCGCTGGCTGACCGAGTACAACGGCCACTGGAATATTGCCGACGTGCTGTCCAGTCCGCCGGCCGGCAGCGGTGCCATGGAACTGGCCGATGTGCGCTGGAGCGGCCAGAGCTTCAAGCATTTTGCCTCGACGCCGTCGGCCGAGGTGATTCAGGTGGCTGGCGAATTCACCTGGCGCGTCCGCCGGGGCGAAAGCAATCGGGTGGTCGATTACGTCGCGCCGCCGCTGATGTTGTCGCGCGAGTCCACG
>CAYWNX010000219.1:0-4823 GCA_964459735.1 uncultured Dechloromonas sp.
TTCGGCACGCTCCTCCGTCGCCTGCCGGCCACGGTCGACCGTTGAAAACGGCCTATTCGGCATAAGTTTTGGCAATGCTCTGGAAGGTGTCGCATTCCCGGATGAAGGTGGCGACGACATCCGGGTCGAAATGCTGACCGCTGCCTTCGAGAATGATCTGGCGTGCTTGCTCGAAAGGCATGGGTGGTTTGTAGATGCGCTTGCAGATCAGTGCATCGAAAACATCAGCCAGTGCCATCAAGCGGGCGGAAATCGGAATGGCATCTTCGACTAGGCCGGCCGGGTAGCCGCTGCCATCCCATTTTTCGTGGTGGTAATGGGCGATCTCCTTGGCGATGGCGAGAAAGGCCACCGGCTTTTCGGCATCCTTTTCGGCCTGGGCAATGGCGTTGCTGCCCAGTTCGGCGTGGGTTTTCATGATTTCCCATTCCTCCGGCGTCAGTTTTCCCGGTTTGAGCAGGATATGGTCGGGGATGCCGACCTTGCCGATATCGTGCAGCGGCGCCGATTTGGCCAGCGCATCGATGGTACGGTCATCAAGATTGGCCGAGAAGCGCGGGTGGCTTTTCAGTCCCTTCGCCAGTGTGCGGACATATTCCTGGGTGCGGCGCAGATGGTTGCCGGTTTCCGGATCGCGCGTTTCAGCCAGGCGCGCCAGGGCGTGGATGCTGACCTGCTGGATCAGCTGGTTTTCGCCCATGCGGCGGCTGACTTCAGCTTCGAGAAAACTGTTCTGATCGCGCAAAAAATCGCGTGCCCGTTTTACTTCAAGCTGGGTGCGAACGCGGGCGAGGACGATCAGCGGGCGAACCGGCTTGGTGATGTAATCAACCGCACCACAGTTGAGACCATGTTCCTCGTCTTCGGTGGCATCCATCGCAGTCACGAAAATGACCGGGATATGGCGGGTTTTCGGGTCGGCGCGTAGTGCGGCAAGCACTTCGTAGCCGTCCATGTCCGGCATCATGACATCGAGCAGAATCAGGTCGGGCGGCGGTTTGCCGTGGGCAATCTGCAAGGCGCGGCGACCGGAATTGGCGGCGCGGACGCGGTAGGTAGGTTGCAATAGCTCACCGAGAACGCTGAGGTTTTCCGGTGTGTCGTCAACAATTAATATGGTGGGCTGGCCGGCGGCCATCGTCTCTCTCCCGTCGCACTGTTTGTGGCGACTTGCCGGCGATTATCACCGTCCCCGGGCAAGTTGGCTACAGCTAACCGGGTATTTACAGCGACCGCGTTCCAATGTCCTGAATCGCGGCTTCCCCGCTTTGCCAGCGTGGCTGCATCAAGTAGCGGGACGTTACGTGCCCATGATGCGGTGGTAGGCGCCGAAGCGCTTTTCGTCGATTTCACCGGCGTTGACCGCAGCAATCAGGGCGCAGTCCGGTTCCTGGCTGTGACGGCAGTCGCGGAAGCGGCATTGGCCAAGATAAGGCCGGAATTCACGGAAGGCGTGTTCGATTTCCTGCCGGTCGAGATGGCCGAGGCCGAATTCCTGCAGGCCGGGCGAGTCGATCAATTCGCTGTCGGCATCGAGGTGATAGAGCGTGGCGTGCGTCGTCGTGTGCTTGCCGGAATCGAGCGCCTGAGAAATTTCGCGGGTGGCGGCATTGGCTTCGGGAACCAGGGCATTGACCAGCGTCGATTTGCCCATGCCGGACTGGCCGACCAGCACGCTGGTCACGCCGTAAAGCTCGGGGCGCAGGTCTTCGGCATGTTCCAGGGCGGAGAGTTCGACGATGCGGTAGCCGAGCCGGGCGAACATCGCCAGACGGTCGCGGGCGGCTGGCAGCTTGTCGGCCAAATCGCATTTGTTAAGGACGATCAGCGGCTCGATTTCTTCGCTTTCGGCAGCGAGCAGGGCGCGGGTAATCAGGTCGTCGGAAAAGGCCGGCTCGGTGGCGACGACAATGACCAGTTGATCGACATTGGCGGCGATCAGCTTCTGCTTGGTTTCGTTGGAGCGGTAAAGCAGGCTGGTGCGCGGCTGAGTGGCCTCGATGACGCCCTGGTCGTCCGAACTGCGCAGAACGTCGACGCGGTCGCCGCAGGCGACATCGCTCCGTTTGCCCCGCGTGAAGCAGGGCAGCAGCGTGCCTTCGGCAAGTTCAACCAGATACTGGCGCCCGTGGGCGGCAACGACGCGACCTTCCATCATTCTTTGAAGTGGTAATACTGCAGGTTGAGATAGGCGGCGACTTGAGCTTCTTGTTCCGGAAGCAAGCCGGCCCTGGTCTGCGCATTGCAGAAGGTGACACGTTTCATGATGCCGAGCTTGGTCGACAGCAGGCGGTTGTCGCGGGTGTACATCTTGCTGCCGTCGCCACCCTGCAGATTAATGTGGCAGGCGACGCAGGATTTGTCGTGGTGTTCCTTGCCCAGCTTTGGATCAGCGTTGCCCCAAGGGTCAGCGGCCAGCACCGGTGGCGCAATCAGAAGAGCGGCGATAAGCGTCGTGACGGTTTTCATGCGGGCTTCTCCTGGAGTTGCAGGCGCGCGATGCGTTGCGCCGCCGGTGGGTGGGAGTCGTAGAACATGGAGTGGATCGGGTCGGGGGTCAAGGTCGATGCGTTGTCTTCGTAGAGCTTGACCAGGGCGCGGCCGAGATCGGCAGCCGCGGTGTGCTCGGCAGCATAGGCATCGGCCTCGAACTCGTGTTTGCGCGACAGGTAACTGGTCAGCGGGCTGAACGGGAAGGTGAAGATCGGCATGACGAGGAAGAAGAGGATCAGCGCCAGCGTCGTGTTCTGGGCCGGGACGCCGAGACCGTGGAAGAACCACGGGGCATCGATCAGTTGACCGAGTAGCCAGAGCAGGACGAGCGAACCGGCAAACATGACCATGATGTGTTTGACGACGTGCTTCTTGCGGAAATGGCCCAGCTCGTGTGCCAGTACGGCTTCTATCTCCGGCGGGCTGAGACGGGAAAGCAGGGTGTCAAAGAAGACAATCCGCTTGTTGTTGCCGAAGCCGGTGAAGTAGGCGTTGCCGTGGTTGGAACGCTTCGAGCCGTCCATCACGAAGAGGCCGGAGGAGCGGAAGCCGCAGCGATTGAGCAGGGCTTCGATGCGTGATTTCATCTCGCCGTCTTCGAGCGGCGAAAACTTGTTGAAGAGTGGTGCAATCCAGGTCGGGTAAACGAACATGGCCAGTAGATTGAAGGCGCTCCAGAATACCCAGACGTAAAGCCACCAGTTCGGGCCCATGGCGCCCATCAGCCAGAGGACGGCGAGGATCAGCGGGGCGCCGATGGCTATGCCGAGCAGGGTTTGTTTGGCGAGATCGGCGAAAAAAAGACCGAGCGTCATCCGGTTGAAGCCGTAGCGGGCTTCGATGACGAACTGGCGGAAGAGCGAAACCGGCAGGTCGAGGATGCCGGAGAGCAGCATCAGGCTGAAAATCATCGCCAGGCCGTAGCTCAGGCCATCCAGTCGGGCGGCCCAGAAATCATGCAGCCAGGCGAGGCCGCCGCCCAGGGTCAGGATCAGAAGCAGGACGGCATCGAGTATTGATGTGAAAATGACCGTTTTGTTGCGGTCGACTGTGTAATCGGCGGCTTTTTGGTGGGCGGCGAGCGGTATGCGTGCCGCGAAGTCGGCCGGTACGGCGTTGCGGTGGGCAGCGATGAAGCGAATGTGGCGCAGCTTCAGCCAAAGGCGAGCCGCCAGCGTCAGGGCAAAGGCGAGGAGAAAAAAGAGAGTGAAGTCGGGAGTCACGAGAGTCGATGCAAAGCTGTGAGAAAATTCATGTTTTTACGAACTTGGGCAATTATATGGCAGGCAACGCAAACAACCTCGTCTGGCTGGATATGGAAATGACCGGTTTGAACCCGGACGGTGACAGAATTATCGAAATGGCGATGGTTGTCACCAATTCCGAGCTGGAAATGGTTGCCGAATCGCCCTCCTGGGTCGTGCATCAGACGGATGAAGTGCTGGCGGGCATGGATGATTGGAACCAGAAAACGCATGGTCGTTCCGGTCTGATCGACAAGGTCAAGGCGTCGACCACGAATGAAGCCGAAGTCGAGGCACTTGCACTGGAGTTTCTGAAAAAATATTCATCCAAAGGTCATTCGCCGATGTGCGGCAACTCGATCGGCCAGGATCGTCGCTTCATGGCGCGCTACATGCCGACGCTGGAGGAATTCTTTCACTATCGCAATCTTGATGTCAGCACCTTGAAAGAGCTGTGCAAGCGCTGGCAGCCGGAAATCTACAAGGGCTTCAAAAAGAAGGGCCGGCATACTGCGCTGGCTGACATCCATGAGTCGATCGACGAAATGAAATATTACCGCGAACACTTCCTGGTCAAGACGGCTCCCTGATTGCTCTTTCCCTTGCCTCGGGATTTCCTGAGGCAAGGTATTCGGTTGCTCTTCCCCAAGAAACTTCCATCGGGACGCGGTCAACGCCGGAAAAGGCGGAATTTTTCCTTGCGGTTGCCGGGGCGGTTGCCTTCCCAGACTTTCTTCCAATTTCCAGTCGGCGCCGCCAGCTCCTCCCGCGTGTCGCCAACGAGCAGCAGCCAGTTGCAAGCTTTGCCGGCGCTGGTTTCGATTGATGCCGGCTCGATTTCGACAAAATAGGACAGTGAGGCACGCTGGGCGTCGCTCAGGCCGCGTTCAGCCAGGCAGCCATGCCCAGGCGGCAGTGCTTTGACGATGGCCTGGGCAACCGGGCGGTAGCTCTTGCCGTAGTCGAACCACGGCAAAATCAGCGTCGTGGCCAGCAGCCAAAGGGTGGTAAAGCCAAGTGTCCAGTGCGTCAGGCTGCGGTAGGGTGAGCGCGGCGCGGTGACGATCAGCCAGAGCCACCAGGCGG
>CAYWNX010000219.1:4833-5043 GCA_964459735.1 uncultured Dechloromonas sp.
GATAACGAAGTCGGATAGATCAAATTGGCCGATGAAGCCGGGGCGCAACACAACGACACGCTTGGCCAGTTTTTCCGGCCAGCCGAGCGCCATTGCCGACCAACTTAGCCAGATCAGCCCGACAAAGAGGCTGAAAGTCATCATCGCAAACCAGTCGAAGGCATTGGCGGCGCCGCGGCGCAGGGTGAGGGCACCGGGCGTGGCGAGCAG
>CAYWNX010000220.1:0-3843 GCA_964459735.1 uncultured Dechloromonas sp.
AGCAAAACCCAGCCGAGCAACCAGAGCTGCCAGACGAGAAAGAGCCCGACCAGGCCAAGCAAGGTCCATTTGACCCAGCGGCCCAGCGTCGTCATGCGTTCAGCGCGGTCCGCAAATCGGCGAGTAGCGTCGAGGTTGCCGGATGGACGCCACGCCAGACGAAGAAGGCCTCCGCCGCCTGTTCAACCAGCATGCCAAGGCCATCGGCGCAGCGGGCGGCACCCTGCTGACGGGCCAGCGCCATGAAAGGGGTTTCGCCTTTACCGTACATCATGTCGTAGGCCAGACTACCCGGCGCAAAAAGTCCGGGTGGCAGCGTCAGGCTTTCGCCAGACAGGCTGGCCGAGGTCGCATTAATGACGATATCGAAATTTTTACCCGCTGTTTCAGCAAAATTTCCCGCGTTGACCGGAGCAATGTCCGAAAACGCCGTGGCCAGCGCCCTGGCCTTGTCGGCACCACGATTGGCGATGAACAATGAGGCTGGCCGAGCAGCAAGCAGCGGCGCGATCACCCCGCGGGCGGCTCCGCCGGCGCCGAGTAGCAGGATGCGTCGGCCGGCCAGCGGACAAGCGAGGTTATGCGTGATGTCGCATACCAGGCCGGCGCCATCGGTGTTGTCACCAAATATTTCGGGGCCATTGAAAGCCAGCGTATTGACCGCCCCGGCCCGGGCAGCGCGTTCGGAAAGCCGCGAACAACGGCGATAGGCCTCTTCCTTGAAGGGCACCGTGACATTGGCGCCCTTGCCACCCGCCAGCTGAAACTCGGAAATTGCCTGTTTAAAGCCGTCGACCGCAGCAAGGCGGGCTTCGTAGATCAAATCCTGCGCGCTAGCCCGGGCAAAGGCGGCATGAATGGCCGGCGACTTGGAGTGGGCAATCGGATTACCGAAAACAGCATAAAGATCGGTCATTTGGCAGACAACTGGTCGCCCTGAGTGAAATACCAGGTGCGGGTGATTTCAATAACGTCGGTATCGCGACTGATCTCCGGCGGGAACGGTGAGTAAGGCGAGGCCATCTGAACGATGCGGCGCGCCGACTCGTCAAGCACTTTGTGACCCGACGAACGGTTGACATCGATCCGCATCACGCTGCCATCGGCATTGATCGAAACGGTCAGCAACAGCGAACCGTACAGCTTGCCACGTGCCGCCGCCGGGTAGTTCAGCGTCCCGATGCGCTCAATTTTCTGTCGCCAGTTTTCAATGTATTGGGCGAAACGGTATTCCTCGGCCCGCGCACCGATGAATTTCTTGCGTGGCCGTTTGCTGTATTCGTCAGTTGTCTTGCTGATTTCACCTTCCAGCCGAGCCATGGCCCGCGCCGATTCGGCAAGATCAAGACCACTGACACTTGGCGCTGGCGTCGGCTGCTCGCTGGCGGTCTGGCTGGCCGCCACGTTGCGCAGGCTCCTGGCCTGGGTCAGCATTTTCCGCTGGGCCGATTCCAGTTCCTGCATCCGGCGCTGCATTTGCTGGATGTCTGCTCCCGCGACCTGATGCTGTGTCGAGGGCAGCGGTGTTTTGGCGCGACGCTTTTCGTCGGTATTGCCGCCACCGTCGAGATTGGCCTGCGCCAGCGCCTGGGCATCGCGCGGCTTTTGCGCTGATTTGGCGTTGACCAGAATGATGTCGAGCGCCTTTTCGCGCATGGCATTGCTCGCGTCGGGGAACTTGAAATGCAGGGTCAGCACGGCAGCGTGGAGAAATACTGAAATGCCTACGCCCCAGGCAAGGGGCGATAGCGTCGGGAAAAAGGCCTGCAGGCGTTTCAGCAGCATTGATCCGGCAAGACTCACTGCCCCTCCACTTCCCCGGCTTCCTCCACGCACTCCCCGGCAGCAGCCGCCGGTGCTGTTTCGCCGAGCAGGTTGAGGAAGCGGCAAGTCAGTTCGGGCGCGAACTGATCGATACTTTCTATCGCCAGATGCACGCGCTGGCCGGGCGCCAGGTCCCCGGGCAGCGACGGTACGCGCAACATCAATGGCAGGTGGTCGATCTTGACCAGTTGCTCGCGGCGCACGGTGGCGTCGATTTCAGTCAGGCCATGTTGTTGCAGCCAGCGCAGGCACCAGTAGCGCTCCATTAGTCGCTGGAAATCGGCATAGGCGGCGTAGGTGGTTTCGAAATCGCGCATGGCACCGAACAGTTCGGCGGATTTCTGGGCGAAAGCCGGTGTTTCACCCTTCAAACAGGCAATCAATTGCCATTGATTGACCATGTCGCAGTAGCGGCGCAGCGGCGAGGTCATCCAGGCGTATTGCGCCACACCCAAGCCTTCGTGCGGCAGGGGCGAGGTGGTCATCCGCACCTTGCCCTGCGTTTGCGCCCGGTACAGGCAGGCGATGTTCTTTTCGGCGAGCAGGCCGCCCCAGGTCGAGTTGGCGACGATCATCAGTTCGGCCACCAGCTTGTCGAGCGGGCTGCCGCGCTTGCGTTCGGAAATTTCCACCTTGCAGGCATCCGGATCGGCCAGATCGCCCGCGATGGCGAAGTTGTAGTCATTGTTGCCCTGCATCGCCGAAGGCTTGCCACGCCGGCCTTCGCAGGCGTTGGCAAAATGCCAGAGGTGGAGCAGTTCTTCCTTGAAAGGCTGATCCGCCAGCGGGCCACCGATGGTTTCCGCGTTGAACCAGGGCTCGATTTCGTGATGACGGAGATTGGCGGCGATATGTACCATTTCCAGACAAGATTCCTCGCCCACCACTTCCAGCGATTCATTGACCGTCAGGTACAGCGACACGGCCGGGCAATCGACACCGCCGGCTAGGGTGTAATTCTGGACCACGGCGTCGGGCAGCATGGTGATCTTGTTGCCGGGCATGTAGACCGTGGACAAGCGGGCGCGGGCAACGCCGTCAAGCGGCGAGCCGTGTTCGATGGCCAGCCCCGGTGCAGCAATGTGGATGCCGATGCGGGTACCGATACCGGGCAGACGAGTCACCGACAGCGCATCGTCGATCTCGGTCGTTTGCGCATCGTCGATCGAGAAAGCGCGCACGTCGGAGCGCGGCAGATCCTTGGGCAAACGCGGCGCTTCGAGCGCCGGAAAGTTGGTGCCCTTCGGGAACTGTTCATGCAGGAAGCGACGGTAATGCAGCTGGTAGGCCGACTTGACGGCGCCACATTTGAAGAGCAGTTGCGCCGCTGTCAGGCCGGTGTCGGCGCAGGCGGTTTCAAACGCCTTGGTTTCGGCCTTGTTGCGATCCGGCGCGTAAAGCAGCGCATCGGTCAGCGCGCCGATTTCCGGCGGCAGACGGAATTCCTTCAGGGCCTCGATCCAGCCTTCCATCGTGATTGCTTGCTGACGCTTCTTTTCAAGGCTGGCCAGAGCAGCTGCGAGAATGTCGGCAGGCGCTTTGCGGAAGCGGCCCTTGCCTTTGCGGTGGAAATAGACGGGCGCGGCGTGCAGGGCAAGCAGCACCGCCGTCGCTTCGACCGGGGCGGGTTCGTGTCCGTAGTAATCACGGGCAAAATCAAGAAACGAAAATTCGCCATCGTTGACGCACTCCCAGAGGAAATCCGGTTCGATCTCTTCGGCCAGCGGCGTCGCCTGCTCGAGCAGTGCGCCCGCCGCGGGCTTTTCAAAACGCAACAACACAGTTGCGGCCTTGATCTTGCTGCGCTTGCCACTCGGCATTTCGACCTGCAACGAACTGTCGTTGTCGGCCATCATGCTACCGGCCTTGAAGCCGCCATCTTCTTCGAACAATAAATTCATTGACTGATTATAACCCAGCAAATTCAATGATTTGCGGCATAAATTGAGCGAAATTCGCAAAGCCGTGATCGCCGCCTTCGAGTACCGTTTGCCGACAACCGGCGTAAAAATCCTGTGC
>CAYWNX010000220.1:3943-5018 GCA_964459735.1 uncultured Dechloromonas sp.
AGAAAGTTGGCGTAATGCCCCCCGAGCGAACTGCCGATCAGTGTCACCGGACCATCAGCCGCGTCAATCAGCCGGCTGACGCTGGCCACGGCCTCAGCCGGTACCGGCGAGAGTTGCGGGCAGACGAATTGATCCGCCATGCCGCGCCGTGTCATCTCATCGGCCAGCAGTTGTGATTTCCACGAGGCCGGCGAGGAGCAGAAACCGTGCAGGTAGACGATCAGTTCGCGGCCCATTGCACCCAGCCGAAGTGGGCGGTGGCCAGCACGACAATACCGAAAACGATGCGATACCAGGCAAAGGGCGTGAAGTCATGGCTGGAGATAAAGCGCAGCAGCCAGCGGACGCACAGGAAGGCGGAGATGAAGGCCGAAATGAAACCGACTACCCACATGCCGATATCGTCGGCATTGAGCAGGGCGCGTTCCTTGTAGAGCTGGTAGACCGTCGCCACGCTCAAGGTGGGAATGGCGAGGAAGAATGAAAACTCGGTGGCAGCTTTGCGCGACATGCCGAAAAGCAGGCCACCGATGATCGTTGCACCGGAACGCGAAGTACCGGGAATCAGGGCGAAGGCTTGGGCGATACCCATTTTCAGGGCATCAATGACGCTCATTTCCTCTACGGTCTGGATGCGAATCTTGTGTTCGCGTTTTTCCGCCCAGAGGATGACGAAGGCACCGAGGATGAAGGTCGTAGCAACAGCAGACGGGTTGAACAGATTGGCCTTGATCGCCTTGCCGAAGGCCAGGCCAAGGATGGCCAGCGGCAGGAAGGCGACGAAGAGGTTAAGGATGAATTTTTGCGCCGACTGGTCGCTCAAGGCACCACGCGCCACCGTGAGCAGGCGCTGACGGTACTCCCAGACCACCGCCAGAATGGCGCCAGACTGGATGACGATTACAAACAACTTGCCACGATCGTCGTTGAAATCAAGCAAATCGCCGGCAAGAATCAAGTGACCGGTCGAAGAAATGGGGAGAAATTCGGTCAGCCCTTCGACAATGCCGAGAACGAGGGCTTTCAGGAGAAGAATCGGGTCCATGGGGTACGGTCTAGGTTGGGAGGCCGCATT
>CAYWNX010000221.1:0-5013 GCA_964459735.1 uncultured Dechloromonas sp.
GAATATCAGGGCGACCAGGACGACGAACAGGATGGCGCCGAACACGACGGCGGCGAAAATCGCTCCGCCGACGTAGGTGGTGACAAGCGCGCCAAGTCCCAGCATGGCGGGCAAGTCTTTGAGGAAACGCCCCAGCGTGGGTGCGGATTTATTGCTGTTGGTATCGCTAGACATAGGCTCTCCGGACAGCACCGCAAAATGGGCACTGCTTCCCGTGAGAGCACTAACCTAAGCCGAGCGATTGGGTCTTAGGCCGCTCTAGGCGTTGGGGTTTTCACCCTGCCTTGCTGAGTATCTTAATCCAATCCGCCAGCAACGTCTTGTCGCGTTCCGTGGTGAGCGCGGAGCGCATCGCCTTTTTGACCGCTTCGGCAAAGGCCGGATCATGGGCGCAATGCGCCATGACCGCCCCGCCGATAACGATTTTGCGGCGCGTGTCCAACTTACGGGCAGCGGCACTTTCGCGGGCTTTCAATGCCTGCAATTGAGCATCGAGCGCCGCCCGCTTAGCGAGTAACGCCGCCTTCCGTTCTTCCGTTGACTTAGCCATGCGTTCGCCGTGATTGGGCGCAGCCCCCATGCGAGAGCCGCGCCCCAGGTTTATCACCCTTGACGTGGCTAGAACTTGCGGAACTCGCCACGCATTTTCTTTCTATCAAATCGTCCTGGCGGCGCCAATGCCGATTTCAAGGGCAGCCTAGCGCCGTGCCGTCAAAGTCACCGCGACAGCGCCGAAAGGGGGCGCTATCGCTCAAGCAAACAATTTTGTGCCGCGCCCCTTGACGAAAGGCGTCAAGGGGCAAGCCTGCGGCGCGGCAAAAAATTCTTCGCTTGTGCCTTTGCCGTCCCGTCGCAAGCCTGCCCTTAGAACACGACAACAAGCGAGGGAGCCTTCACCATGCCAGCCACCAAAACAACTATCGAAGTCCTTGCCGCCTACATTGACGTTTTGGCCGACGAAGAAACCCTTTTCTGCGACGACTGGCTCGGCAGGATTGAGACATGGCGCTACCGACGCCGATTTGCGCGGCTCGAACGGCGGCTAGCACAAGAACTTGAGAAGGCCGGCCTCTCGCAAGTCGCGCTGGTGAATATCGCCCACAACCTGATTAAGACCCAATCTTCCCACAATCCGGTCAACCTCGGATATTACGCCAGCTTGTTTCAGGCCGCTGAAAGACTGCTACCGGCGGCGAATGAATGAACCTGTCCCGCTCACTTAGAAATTTCCATCATCTTTGCTGAAACTTGCGCCTCCCCCCTTGGGGGGACGGGAGGGGGGTGCGCGCTTGACCGAGAGTCGCGGCGGATTCAGAATCGAACCGTCGAATCAGCGCGCGTCCCAGCCGTCGAAAAGACGGAAGGGCGCACTTAGGTAAACCTCCGGTTTACGGTGCGGCCTGCGGCGCGAACGGGCTGCCGCCCGTTGCCGTCGCGGCGCTGGCGCCGAACGGCAAAAGGTGGCGCGGGCTTGTGACCCCATCGCAGACCGCGCCTTACGGCCTTTGCGGGGCTGCCATCCGGCAACCCCACACGGCCAGAAAGGACAGGAGCAGCACCACGCCATGCCTGCCGTCGCGTTTCACTTGAGCGTCACGCCGATAAGCCGCAGCAGCGGCAAGAGCGCCGTTGCCAAGGCGGCCTATCTCACGGGCGACA
Source organism: uncultured Dechloromonas sp. (assembly GCA_964459735.1). Classification (GTDB taxonomy): domain Bacteria; phylum Pseudomonadota; class Gammaproteobacteria; order Burkholderiales; family Rhodocyclaceae; genus Azonexus. The sequence goes on from CAYWNX010000221.1 coordinate 1,660, forward strand.
AGCTGCGCGACGAGCGCACCGATAAGCTGCATGACCACACGCGGCGCGGCGGGGTTGAGGCGGTGCTACATGCCCAGCTCAAGGACGCGCCGGCATGGTCACGCGACATTACCCTGGCGTGGAATGCCGTGGAGGCCGTGGAGAACCGCAAGAACTCGACCACGGCCAAGGCGATTGACGGGCTGGCCTTCCCGCACGAACTGACCGCCGAGGAACGCTTGCGCGTGTTGACGGACTGGACGCGGGAGCAGTTAGGCCGGCGCGGGTATCTGTGGACGGCGGCCATCCATGAACCCGACAAGGCCGGCGACGCCCGGAACCATCACGCGCACGTCATGTGGAGCGAAAGGCCACTGACGCCGGACGGCTTCGCAGCGAACAAGGCGCTAGCCGCCGTCAATCGCGCCGCTGGCAAGGAGCAGCTTGCCGCCATGCGCGAACGCTGGGCGGCACTGACTGGCCGGATGTTGGAGCGCAAGGGGCTGCCGCTTGAGGCCGCGCGCTGGCGTGAAGGCCACAAGACCATTGAGCAGCAGCGGGCGGCGGCGATCGCGCGAGGCGATACCGCCTATGCCGACCGGCTGGCCGAGCGCGAACCAACGAAGCATTTAGGCGTGGCGACCATGGCCATGGAGCGCAAGGGCATGGCGACGGAGCGCGGGGACGCGCACCGCGCCCTAGAGGCCGAGAACGCGCAGCGGCAAGCCGTGGCGCGGCAGCGCGCCGGCCTCGACCAAGAAATCACCCGCCTGGACGCCAAGGACGCGCGGGCGGCGACGCACCAGGAGCGCCAGGCCGAGGCGCAAGAGCAACGGCGCAGCGTCCTGGCGGCGAAGCTGGGCGGGCTTGAGGACGTGCAGACCTTGCGCGGCCTTTGGCAATCCGCCGACAACGCGGCGGCTTTCCTGGCCGGCACCCAGGCGCAGGGTTACACCGTCGCGCGGGTCACGGAGCGCGACGCGCGCTTGAGCCGTGACGAGGCGCGAACGCTGGCGGGCGGCGATCCGAGCCGGACGCCGCCGCTTTACCGCACGGGCGAGCTGGTGGCTTACAACGCGCAGGGCTTCGGCTTCCGGTTGAACGGCGCGACGCTGGACGACGCCCAGGCGCCGCGACGCCTGGATAAGACCGCGAACGTGCGATTACCCACCCTGGCCGACGCGCGGCAATCCGTCATCGAGAAGCAGGCGGAGCCGACGCCGGCCAGCCGCCGCAATTTGGGCGGGCTGGCGCGCGCCGCCATGACGGGGCTGGTGGAATTCTTGTTTGGCTGGGTGACACGCCGGACAGAGCCGCAGCGCAGCCGGCAGGCCGCCCCGCAGCCTTCCCAGGCGCGGCGCGTGGCCGAGGCCAGCAAGCGCGCCGACAAGTCGCTAGGCGGCGCGCGTGACCTTGAGGCCAACCACGGCGGGCGGCTGTTGCAGCTCGACCCTGAAATTCAGGACGCGTTGCGGCGGGCGCGCGAGGCCAAGGAGCGCGACGACCGCGACCGCGACCGCGACGACGACGAGCGACAGCGAGAACGATAGACAGGGCTAAGGCGAGCGCACCCTTAGCCCCGGAACAGCAGCGCAATCCAGGGAAGGGACGCCACCATGACGGACACGGAAGCCGAAACAGCACCGCACGAATTGCCGCCGATTATCTCCAGCTATGCCGCGACCCACTGCGCCAACTGCGCCGCTGGCTGGGTGAGACATGGGACGAAGGGCGGCATGATTATCGTGTGCCTGCTCGACCGCAAAGCCGTGTGGCACGACTTGGCCGAGTGCGACCGTTACGCGCCGAGGACTACCGACGCGCCGCCCGAAGCCTAACAGCGGACACGCTTTCCCCGCACCGACCCGACATCACGACCACGCGCAGCCGCAGGAAGAAAGGGGAAGGCAGCGGCGACAGTGGCGGCGGTTTGCGGCCACGGCGCCGCCGTCTTGGTATCTACCGGAAACCAGTCTTGCGGCCTATCTCGCAGCCGCGCACGGTGCAGCAGCTTGCGGCCATGCAGATTGCCGGTGCGTTTTCGTGTCTCGATACCCTGGCCGCGCAGCATTTCCACTATCGCACCGTCGCCATGCTGTTGACGACGCCGACCATGCCGGCACCGCCGCGCGTGACCGTGGACGAGTTCGAGAGAGCGGCGCGGCAAGAAACGAAGCGCAACCAGGACAGCACCAGCTCCGGCGTCTTGAGCCTGCAGCAGCTTCGCTTGTGGCACGCAAGGCGCGGGACGCTGCACCTGTTCTATATCCAATACCCGTCGAATGCGCCGCGCTGATCTTGCTTGCGCGGGAACGCACTGCATGCGATGGAAAGAAATGGTTAAACCCCCGCCTATCAGCGCCACCTACCGCGAGGCCATTCGCGCCATAGAGCGCATCCTGTGCGACCTGCGCACCATCGAGGAACACACCACGGAGCCGGAGTTTCTGCACAAGATACAGCTCACCCGTGATGCCTGCGCCGAAACCGTCCTGGTTCTCGATGAGCGGCTAAAAAGCGAACTACCCTGTCACCAATCCAGGCGGTTAGGCCGCAGGCGTCGGCGCGTGAGATAGTGCTGGCGGATGACAGACTTCGTGTATATGGCTCTGCTTATTTCGCTCGCGGCTGATAGCTACGCGCTATTTTTCAAACCCGGTCGAATGTGGAGTGTTGCGAACAGCTTCTTCATCGCGGTGCTGTTTGTGGCACTTTTATTTGATAGCGACAGCCGGAACGGAAGTTCTGCATACATCTATTGGCTTGCCATCGCCGCGACAGGTGGCTTGACGCTGTTTCGCGTCGTGAGCTTCGTGAAGAAACTACGACGCGCTCGCCGCCTCAAGACTAGATTTAGGCATTAAGGTTTATCGGGCGGCAACTTGCTTTCGAGATAGCGGACGCAGCTTGACGCGGCGAACGCCAGGAGAGCGACCAAACTCAGCGCCATGACCGTGCCACCTGAAGGATAGGCCGGAGGCTCGCCGTTCCCGATAAAAGTGAAGCCGAAGGAATCCTGCACGAGGAGAACTAAGGCTTCGGCTAGCGCCAGACTGCCAACTGCGTCAATCGCTGCGGGTTTGCTCATCCAACCCCTGCGCTTTGCCATTGCCCCAACCTTTCTCTTTATCGTCCGGCCAACCTAGGCGGCTGGCGGCGGGGTTGTCCACTAGATAAATAGCGCCGCGCTGATCCGCTGGCGCGGGCGCGCGACTTATCCTATAATCTTATACGATTATGCAGGACGACCCCGACCGCAACGCACGGCTTTCTGCTAGGTTCGCGCCCATGACACCCGATGAATACGGCCAACTGCTTTACGAGCATCCCGACGAGTCACCGGAGACTGTCGGCATCCTGCCCTATCTCACACAC
>CAYWNX010000222.1:0-5006 GCA_964459735.1 uncultured Dechloromonas sp.
CGAACAATTCGGACTCAAGCAAGTCTTTCGGAATCGCCGCGGTATTGATCGCGATGAAAGGTTTGTCGGCGCGCGGGCTATGCCGGTGCAGGGCATGGGCGACCAGTTCCTTGCCGGAACCGGATTCGCCGGTAATCAGTACTGTGGCATGCGACAAGGCCAGGCGGCCGATGGCGCGGAAGACTTCCTGCATGGCCGGCGCCTGGCCGAGAATCTCCGGCACCAGGCCGACTTCCTCTGGCGCACCGCTTTGGTGCATCGACTCGTCAATCGCCCGCCGGATCAGTTCAATGGCCTGCTCGACGTCGAAAGGCTTGGGCAAGTATTCAAAGGCTCCGCCCTGAAAAGCCGCAACCGCGCTTTCGAGATCGGAATAGGCCGTGATGATGATGACCGGCACCGCCGGGAAGCGGGTTTTGACTTCCTGCAGCAGGTCCAGCCCGGACTGGCCGGGCATGCGGATGTCCGACATCAGCACCTGTGGCGGCTCGACGCCCTGTTCAAGCTGGGAAATGGCCTCGGTCGCCGAGGCAAAACTCTTGTAGGGGATGCCCTCGCGGGACAGGGCCTTTTCCAGCACCCAGCGGATGGAGCGATCGTCGTCTACGATCCAGACCGGTTTCATATTTGGTGGCTCATCTCGTCATTAGTATGGCCAATAGATAAGCAAGAGCCAGGCCCGGGAAAATTGATCAGATCACCGGTCAGATCGGCTCGACCGGCAGGCGCAGGGTGAATACCGTATGACCGGGCCGACTGATGCAGTCGATGGTGCCGTGATGGTGCTGGACAAAATTCTGGGCAATGGTCAGCCCCAGCCCGCTCCCGCCTTCGCGGCCGGAAACCAGCGGGTAGAACATGCGCTCGCGAATATCGTCCGGAATGCCCGGGCCGTTGTCGATCACCTTGAGTTCCATGGCCAGCCGATAACGCTTCTTGGCCAGCGTCACCTGACGCAACACCCGCGTCCGCAGCACGATCTCGCCTTCGCCATTCATCGCCTGCACGGCATTACGCGCAATATTGAGCACCGCCTGAATCAGCTGCTCGCGATCACCCACCAGCTCCGGCAGACTGGTGTCGTAATCACGGATTATTTGCAGCGAGCCGGGAAATTCCGCCGTCAACAGGCTGCGCACGCGCTCGAGGATTTCGTGGATATTGACCGTCGCCGGCAACATTGGCCGATGCGGCCGGAGCAGGCGCTGCATCAGATCCTGCAGGCGGTCGGCTTCCTTGATGATGACCTGGGTGTACTCCCGCAGGGTCGGGTTGGGCAGTTCGTATTCGAGCAATTGCGCCGCCCCGCGGATGCCGCCGAGCGGGTTCTTAATTTCGTGGGCCAGGTTGCGGATCAGTTCGCGACTCGCCTGCTGCTGCTCGATCAGGTGTTCCTCGCGCGTCGCGGCAAGATGGTGCTCGATCGGTTGCAGTTCGAGCAGCAAGCGCGCCCCGGGGGCCACATCGGGACGCAGCGGCGTTACCGTGCAACTCAAGTGCAATATCTCGCCATCGCTGCGGACCAGCTCGATATTCTGGCCGGTATAGCCCCAGTTGTTGTTCAAACCGTTATCAAGCGCCGACTGCAGCGTTGCCGAACAGGTGCAGACCGCCGCCAGCGTTTTGCCGACGACGGAACGACCGCTCACCGCCAGCAGGTTTTCACCGGCGGCGTTGATATAGCGAATAAGCTGCCCGTCATCGATCAGCAGCACCGCGGAGGCCAGAAGATCGAGGCCGGCAAAGGAAGGATGAGTTACGTTCATGAGCGTTATTGTAGCGATTCGAGGTCTTGATTAGCGGATAACTTGCCTTACTGACTATTCGTTCATTATCATTGGGCGATTCGCCATCGGCCCGGAATCATGCTTAAGATTGCCCTCCCCGCTTCACTACTGCTCGGCGCCGCCCTTCTGCTCAGTGGCTGCAAGGCTGGCGAGCCACCCGCCGTGACGCAGCGTATCGTTCTGGTCCAGCCGGTGGCTGGCAGCGTGGCAAATGCGGGGATCTATACCGGCGAAATTCGCGCCCGTTACGAATTCGACCTGGCTTTCCGCGTCGCCGGCAAGCTGGCCGCACGCCTGGTCGATGCCGGCGCGGAAATCAAGGCCGGCCAAACCCTGGCGAAACTCGACCCGGCCGATCTCGAACTGGCAGCCAGTGCAGCCCGCGCCCAGCTGGCTGCCGCCGAAAGCGACTTCGCCACGGCACGGGCCGAACGCGAGCGTTATGCCGGCTTGCTCGGCAAAAAATTCGTCAGCCAGGCCGCCTTTGAGGCCAAGGAAAATTCTTTCAACAGCGCGCAGGCAAGGCTTGAACAAGCCCGTGCACAAAGCCGGATCAGCGGCAACCAGGCCAGCTACGGCACGCTGAGCAGCGAATTTCCGGCAATTGTCACTGCCGTACTGGCCGATGCCGGGCAGGTCCTGAGCGCCGGCCAACCAGTTTTCCGGCTGGCTCGCCCGGAAGAAAAGGAAGTGCTGATCGCCGTCCCCGAAAGCCGACTGGCTGAACTGCGGGCGACGAAGACTGTTGCGGTCAACCTCTGGGCCGAGCCAAAAATCAGCATGAGCGGTGAATTGCGCGAGCTGTCCCCGGCCGCTGATCCGGCGACGCGAACCTACGCGGCGCGGATCCGCATTCACAACCCGCCGCCGGAAGTCCGCCTCGGCATGACTGCCCGCGTTCTGCTTGATACGACCGGCGAGAGCCGCCTGCTCGTGCCTCTGGGCGCCGTGGTCGACCAGGGCCAGGGGCCGCTGGTCTGGGTTGTCAGTGACGGCAAGGCCACGCCGCGCCCGGTCAAGGTGGCGCAATTTGGCGAGCTTGGCGCGACGATCAGCGAAGGCCTGCAAGCCGGCGAACTGGTCATCGTCACTGGCACGAGCAAACTGGTGGCCGGGCAAGCCGTCGAACCCAGAAATGCACCGCCGCCGGCCGAGCAGCGCTAAGCCGTGAGCCAGCGCTTCAACCTTTCCGACTGGACACTGCACCACCGCACGCTGGTGGGCTATTTGCTGTTCGCCATCGCCCTGATGGGCATTTTTGCTTATGGTAAGTTGAGCCAGGCCGAAGATCCGCCGTACACTTTCAAGGCCATGCTGATCCGTAGCTACTGGCCGGGAGCGACGGCCCGGCAGGTCGAGCTGCAACTGACCGACAAGCTCGAGAAGAAACTGCAGGAAACGCCGAATATCGACCGCGTCCAGAGCTTTTCGCGGCCCGGCGAATCAGTGGTGATATTTTTTGCCAAGGACAACACGCCCCCGGCCCAGGTGCCCGATGTCTATTACCAGGTGCGCAAGAAGATCGGCGATATCCGCCACACGCTGCCCGCCGGGGTGCAGGGGCCATTTTTTAACGACGAGTACGGCGACGTTTTTGGCAACATTTACGCGTTGACCGCAGAAGGCTTCGATTACCCGCAGTTGAAGGACATGGCCGAGCGGATTCGCGACGAATTGTTGCGCGTGCCCAAGGTCGGCAAGGTGGAAATCTTTGGCATTCAGGAAGAGAAGATTTTTATCGAGCTCTCGAACGCCAAGCTGGCGACGCTCGGCCTCGATCAATCGATCATCGTCCAGGCGCTGAATCAGCAGAACAGCGTGGTCGGCGCCGGCTTTTTCGAAACCTCGAGCGAACGCATCCAGGTCCGCCCCGGCGGTGCCTTCGATAGCGTTCAGGCGGTCGCCGATACGCTGATCCGCGCTGGCAATCGCAGCTTCCGGCTCGGCGACATCGCCACCGTCAAGCGCAGCACGATCGATCCACCGAACACCTTGGTCCGCTATGGCGGCAAACAAGGACTGGCCATTGGCGTCACCATCGCCAAGGGCGGCGATGTGATCGAAATCGGCCAGGCATTACGGGCGCGCATTGCCAAACTGCAAGCCGGTTTGCCGGTCGGCGTCGAGATCAGTGAAGCGGCCAGTCAGCCGGAAGCGGTCAAACGTTCGGTCGACGCCTTCGTCCACTCGCTGGCTGAAGCGGTCATTATCGTTTTGCTGGTCACCTTCATCAGCCTCGGCCTGCGCACCGGCATGGTGGTTGCCATCTCGATCCCGCTCGTACTGGCCGCCACCTTCCTCGCCATGAACCTGCTCAACGTCGGTCTGCACAAGGTCTCGCTCGGCGCGCTGGTTCTCGCTCTCGGCCTGCTCGTCGACGATGCCATCATCGCCGTCGAAATGATGTGGGTGAAGATGGAACAGGGCTGGGAACGCACCCGCGCCGCGTCGTTCGCCTACACCAGCACGGCCGGCCCGATGCTCTCCGGCACGCTGGTCACCGTCGCCGGCTTCATCCCGATTGCGCTGGCCAAGTCGTCGACCGGCGAATACGCCTTCGCCTTCTTCGAAATCAACGCCATCGCCCTGCTCGTTTCATGGCTTGCCGCGGTCGTCGCCATTCCCTGGCTGGGCTACAAATTGCTGCCAAATCCGCGTGCACCGCAACAACCGGGGCTGATCGAACGTCACCTGCCGCGCTTGGCGCACCGGCTTGGCAGACTCGGCCTGAGCGCCACGCACCACAAAGAAGTGCATGATGTTTATGGCACGGCCTTCTACAACCGTTTCCGTCAACTGGTGGCGTGGTGCGTCCGGCGGCGCTGGCTGGTCATCGGCCTGACCATTGCCCTGTTCGCCCTGTCCATCGTCGGCATGGGCAAGGTGCAAAAGCAGTTTTTCCCGAATTCGACGCGACTGGAACTCAATGTCGAATTGCGCCTGCCCGAGGGCGCCTCGGTCGCCGCCACAGATGCCGAAGCCCGGCGTCTTGAGGCATGGCTCGCCAAGGACAAAGCCGAATTCGACCAGTTCGAGCATTACATCACCTACGTCGGCGCCGGTTCGCCGCGTTATTACCTCGGCCTCGACCAGCAATTGCCAGCGAGCAATGTCAGCCAGTTCGTCGTCCTGACACGCAATGTCGAAGCCCGCGAAGCCGTCCGCGGTCGACTGATAAAACTGTTCGAAAATGACGGTTTCAGCGCTCGCGGCAACGTC
>CAYWNX010000223.1:0-4992 GCA_964459735.1 uncultured Dechloromonas sp.
CGGACGCGGTTGACCCACAGGGTCTCCGGCATGCCGAGGTCCTGCCACTCGGCGCGCTCGATTTCCTCGACCAGGGTAGCGGCTAATACCGCGCAACCGCCCGGGAAGATTGCATGGACTGCCTTGTTTTCCTTGCAGCCCGCTGTCGTTTCCGGACCCATCCCGCCTTTGCCGACAATCAGCTTGACGCCGGTCTCTGCGATGAACTGGCGTTCGAACTTTTCCATGCGCATGCTGGTGGTCGGGCCGATCGACACCATCTCGAACTTGCCATCCTCCTTCTTGCGCACGATGGGGCCGGCATGAAAGATGGCGCCACCTCGAACATCGACCGGCAGTTCCTGCTTCAGCTCGATCAGGCGGCGGTGGGCGACGTCGCGGCAGGTCACCAGATGTCCTGTCAGATACACCACGTCGCCCACATTCAGATCCTCCAGATCTTCGTCCTTGATTGGAGTAGAGAGGATTTTCTTGGTCACAGCACGGCTCCTTTGTGGGAGATGATTTCGTAGGTGAGGTCGGCGTTGAAACGAATCTTGCCGCGACGATGCGCCCAGCAGCCGGTGGAAACGGCGACGCCGATAGTCGATGGATGTCGTGCCGACGACTCGATATTCACGCCCATGACGCTGTTGGCACCGGTCAGGCCCTGCGGGCCTATTCCCACCTCGTTCAGGCCCTCCTCGAGCAACTTCTCCATCTTTGCCGCATTCTCGTTCGCGTTGCTGGAACCGATTTCACGCAGAATGGCGCGTTTTGACAGACGGGCTGCCGTTTCCGCCGAAGTGGAAACACCGACTCCGACCAGCAGCGGAGGGCAGGCATTGACGCCCCGCGAGGTGATCACATCAAAGACGAAGTCGGTGACGCCTTCGTAACCCTGGCCCGGCATCAGTACCGTCGCCTTTCCAGGCAAGGTACAACCGCCGCCGGCCATATAGACATCGATGGTTGCACCATCATCGTCCGGCACGATTTCCCAGTCCAGCCAGGGAATATTGGTGCCGGTATTGGTGCCGGTGTTCTTCTCGTCGAAGGTCTCGACCGCGTTATGGCGCAGCGGGCCCATCCGTGTCGCGCCCTCGGTGGCATGGCGCAGGATTTGTTCGAGTTCGCCCAGCAGCGGGAACCTGGCGCCCGCCTTGATGAAATACTGGATCACGCCTGTGTCCTGGCAACTCGGCCGGTCCAGCTTGTCGGCCGCCTCCTGGTTCTCCGCCATGGAGGTATAGACGGCCTTGGCCAGGGGGTTGGTCTCGAATGTGCGAAGTTCCGCCAGTTTGTCCTTCACATCGTTCGGCAAACGCTTGCCGATGTAGGACGTAAATTTGGCCATCGTGTCGGTCATGTCCTGTACGGATTGATCCTTGTTCACAGTGTTCTCCTTGGGTAAATTCAGTAGTTGGGGTCAGACTGTCGCCACGACTGCGGCGACCGATTTGCCGACATCCGAAGTCGTTGCTTTGCCACCCATGTCGGGGGTGCGTGGTCCTTCGGCCAGCACGAGCTCGGTGGCGCGCATCACGGCATTGGCCGCGTCCGCATGGCCAAGGTGGTCGAGCATCATGGCGCCGCACCAGATCTGCCCGATGGGGTTGGCAATGCCCTTGCCGTAAATGTCCGGCGCCGAGCCATGCACCGGCTCGAACAGCGAAGGGAAGTTGCGTTCCGGATTGAGGTTTGCCGATGGGGCGATACCTATGGTTCCGGTGCAGGCCGGGCCGAGGTCCGAGAGGATGTCGCCGAACAGGTTGGAGGCCACCACGACGTCGAACCAGTGCGGGTTGCGCACGAAGTGCGCGGTGAGGATATCGATGTGGAACTTGTCGGTGCGTACTTCGGGGTAGGCCCTTGCCATCTCGGCGAAGCGCTCGTCCCACCATGGCATGGAGATCGCGATTCCGTTCGACTTGGTGGCCGAGGTCAGGTGCTTCTTCTCCCGCTTCATGGCCAGTTCGAAGGCGAACTTCATGATGCGGTCGGCGCCACGCCGGGTGAAGATGCTTTCCTGGACCACGGTCTCCTGCGGGGTGCCTTCAAACACGCGGCCGCCGATGCTCGAGTATTCGCCCTCGGTGTTCTCGCGCACCACGTAGAAGTCGATGTCGCCGACCTGGCGCCCGGCCAGCGGGCAGGGGATGCCGGGCATCAGGCGCACCGGGCGGAGGTTGGCGTACTGGTCGAACTCGCGACGGAATTTCAGCAGCGAGCCCCACAGCGAGATGTGATCGGGAACTTTTTCGGGCCAGCCGACGGCGCCGAAGAAGATCGCATCGTGGCTGCCGATCTGCTGTTTCCAGTCGTCCGGCATCATCCTGCCATGCTTCAGGTAGTAGTCACAGCTCCAGTCGAACTCATCCCAATGGAACGACAGGTCGAAGCGGGTAGCGACCGCATCGAGCACCCGCAAGCCCTCGGGAACGACTTCCTTGCCGATGCCATCACCGGGAATTACCGCAATGCGCTGAGCATTCATGGCCTGTTAGTTCCTATCCGTGGAATGGGCAAGTGCTTCAGAGTTTGGTCGGATCGAAGTTGGTTTCCTTGTAGACCGATTGCAGGAAGGGACGCCCGATCCGGTCGGCCATTTCCTCATGCGTCTTGGCCATGGCCTTCTTCCAGCCCTTACGCTCTTCCGGGGTCAGGGCGAGGATCTGGGTCTTGCCGGACTTGCGTATCGCATCGAGCCCGTCCTGGTTTTCCTTTACCGTGGCGGCGTGGAAATATTCGGTGGTTTCCGCCATGGCAGCTTCAAGCGCGGTGCGGATATTGGGCTGCAATCCGGCCCAGAACTTGGGATTCGTCACCACGGCATAACCGTGGTAGCTGTGATCCGACAGGGTCATGTACTTCTGTACTTCATACAGCTTGGTCGGATAGATCACGTTGGTCGGATTTTCCTGGCCATCCACCACGCCAGTCTGCAGCGCGGTGTACAGATCGCCGAATGCCATCACTTGCGACAAGGCCCCGACGGAGCGCATTTGCGACTCGATGACCTTCGACGACACGATGCGGATTTTCTGGCCCTTGAAGTCCTCTACCTTCCGGATCGGCTTGTTGCTGGTGAGTTGCTTGAAACCGTTGTTCCAGAAGGCCAAGCCGTGGACGCCGCGGGTTTCGAGCTTCTTCAGGAGTTGCTGGCCGATCGGTCCCTTGGTGATCTTGAGTTCTTCGTCGAAGTTGTCGAACAGGAATGGCAGGTCCAGCGCCTCGAATTCCTTCACGCCCAAGGGGCCGAATTTGCCCGGGGTAGGTGCGAGCATCTGCACGGCACCCATCTGCAATGCTTCCAGTTCCTCCTTGTCCTTGTAGAGCGTCGAGTTGTGGAACACATCCACCCGAACGGCGCCCTTGGTTTTTTCCTCGGCCAGCTTCTTGAAATGTTCGATGGCCTTGCCCTTCGCCGTATCGGCGGCGACGACATGGCTGAACTTGATGACGATGGGGCTTGGTGCCTGGGCATGTGCCATGCCCTGGAAGCTGATTGCGGTGGCGACTATCGCCAGGGTGATGAGTTTTTTCATGGTGACTCCTCGTGTATGGTTTTCGGGAAACGGACAGGACCTTTCGGTGAGAAGGACTGTAATGTGTTCCCAAGCAGATATAATCAACGCACAGTAAAAGCATTATTTCCAGAAGTTCACTAATGAGCGCACCCTCGGATCTCGCCTTCTTTTCCACGCTGGTAAAAAATGGGAGCCTGTCGGCAACTGCACGCGACTTCGATGTCACACCGTCGGCGGTCAGCAAATGGCTGAGTCAACTGGAACAGCGTCTCGGGGTGCGGCTGATAAACAGGACTACACGCCGCATCGCACTGACCAGCGAAGGCGAGGTCTATCTTGCCGAGGGACGGCGCATACTTGCCGAGATCGATGAGCTTGAACAAACCGTCGCCAGCACGCGAGCTGCACCCAAGGGTTTGCTGAAGGTCAATGCCACGCTGGGTTTCGGCCGCAGCTATATCGCGCCGGCGATTTCCAGGTTCGCGCGGGAATACCCCGATCTGGAGGTGCAATTGCTGCTCACGGATCGGCCGCTGAACCTCGCGGAGGAAGCCATCGACGTGGGCATCCGCTTTGGCGAACCGCCCGACTCCCGGGTCGTGGCGCGCAAGATCGCCAACAACCGGCGCCGCATCTTCGCCGCGCCAGCCTACCTGAAGGCACATGGCCGGCCGCAGGTGCCCAATGATCTCGCTCAACACAATTGCCTGATCCTGCGCCAGGACGATACCGCCTATGGGCTGTGGCGCTTCTCCAGGGGGCGCCAGTCACAGACCGTCAAAGTTCGTGGAACGATGAGCAGCAATGACGGCGAGGTTGTCTTGAATTGGGCGCTGGATGGTCACGGCATCCTGATGCGGGCGGAATGGGATGCCGCCCGATTTCTTCGGAACGGACGACTCGAAGCTGTTCTTGAGGAATTCGAGCTGCCGACCGCGGACATCTATGCCATCTATCCGCAGAAGCACAATCTGGCGGCAAAGGTCAGGGTCTTCATCGATTTCCTGATTCAGCACTTCCACGGGCCTGCCCGCAAGAGCGCGCCAAAGTCAAAGCAATGGTAGGGCTATGCGAGCGGCCGCACCAGGATCGCTACCGGGCATTACGTTGATCAATTGTTCCTACTCTGAATTCCCGCTTGTGGCCGACTCCCGCCAAAATCTACAAACGCCGCTATCTAGGCAGGTGACAGCAAGCAGCCGGGTCTTGCAACCGCAACAACGACACGCCCGCAAGCACAATTCGCCGTGCCGTCAGCGCCAGCGCGGTGCGTCCCTCCGGGAACTTTTTCAGGTCAGGTTTTCAGCTCGGCAAGATCGCGGAAATGCGCCAGCGCGTCGGCCTGTGGGTGCCGTGACTTCGGTCGAATTTCAACAACCTGTCAGGCCGCCATGAATCCCGGCAACTTGGATGCCTTCACATCGAAGCTTGCCGTCGCTCGACATCCAAGTCGTCGGTTTTGGGTGCCGATCAGACAATCAGC
>CAYWNX010000224.1:0-4936 GCA_964459735.1 uncultured Dechloromonas sp.
TGGGCGACCTTTACCTGATCGGGCATCCCCTGCTGGCAGCCTTTTCCTCGCACAAGGGCGGTCACGCCCTGAACAATCAGTTGGCCCGCGAACTCCTGAGTCATCAGGAGTCCTGGGAGCTGGTGACCTTTGAGCCGGCCGAGCGTGCCCCGCAGGGGGTTACCGGCTGGCTGAGTCAGTTGGCGTAATTCGCCATGTGGCTGCTACGTCTGTTGGCAGTCATTCTGGTACTGGCCATCGGGGCTGGTTTGCTCGTTTACGCATTCACCGGTAATCGCAATTACCTGGCTTTTTCCGGGCGACTTTTCAAGTATGGAATTGTCTTCGCCCTGATCATTTTTGCGCTGATGATTATCGAGCGCGTCGCGATCATTCCTCTTTAGCTGCCCGCGCCAAAAGCCTGTCCAGCGCCTCGCGCAACGGCCCTTTTGGCAGTTTTTCAGTGGTTGACCGCAGCACGCCGCAGGTCTTGGCGGAAAGCGGCTTTTGGGTCGATGTCGTTGATTGAAAAGGAATTTGGCGAGGTTGAACTTTTACCTCAATGCCGGTACACTCCGCCCCTCTTTTCGATAACTCGTCACACAAACGCTGACTCATCTGGCGAATTTTGGTGGCGACTGCGCCGTTATCGGCGTGGATAACGATTTTCCCCGACTTGTAATTGGCAACGTGTGCTGAGTGGCGTAGCCCTGCCGGGGCAATCGCTTCAAAGTAACGTGAGAGCTTGAGCAACAGCCGTGCATGGGCCATTACCCTGCCGGCGGCGGCATCGCTGTCGAGGTATTGCTCAGGCCCTTTGTACATAGGAGGTTCCATGCAGATTATTCTGGTTTCGCGTCATCTGAAGAAGGCGCGAACGATCACCATTATGCCTCGTCACGTACTGGCGGCGCTCGCTGTATCCTTGGCCCTGTTGTTTTCGACCTCGGCATTGTTTTCCTGGTTGTCGGTGCATTGGCGCTTGCCGGTCGTCGAAAATGTCTTGTTGTCGTTGCGCCAGCAAGAGTCCGAAAAATCCGAAAGCCACGTCAGCAACAACCTGCAATTGATGGCGACCCGTCTTGGCGAACTGCAGGCCAAGGTGCTGCAGCTCGATAGCCTTGGTGAAAGAGTGCTTGGCATGGTCGGGCGCCAGCCCGAGGCGGCGATGACAGTGAAAGGTGGCCAGGGCGGGCCATTTTTACCAGCACCGCTGGCGGCTGAGGAACTGCAGCGTGAGATCGATCGTCTGGCGCTGGTTGTCGAGAGCAAGACGGATGAACTCGCCATGATTGAATTTGGCCTGCTCGAAAAGCGGGTCAGGGAGCGCCTGTTGCCGACCATTTTGCCGGTCAAGGAGGCCAGCTTCGGTTCTCCTTTTGGCCATCGCAATGATCCGATCGCCGGGGTGCGCTCGATGCATGAAGGTCTCGACTTCAGCGCTGAAACAGGGACGCCGGTGGTTGTGGCGGCCGATGGCGTGGTGTTGTCTACCAACTACCATGCTGATTATGGCAACGTCATCGACGTCGATCATGGCGATGGACTGACTTCACGCTATGCCCATCTGTCGAGCATGGCGGTCAAGCCGGGGGCGCTGGTCAAGCGTGGCGAAAAAATCGGTGCAGTCGGAACGAGTGGGCGCTCGACCGGCCCGCATCTGCATTTTGAAGTGCGAATGTTGGGCGTGGCCCAGAATCCGGCGCTATTTCTCAAGCAGGGCACCGAGTTTGCGCAGCTCAAACGCCGCTAATCGACCCGCGTATGGCGCCTTGATTTAGGTCATCCGCTTGGCGCCGGGGCAGCGTGTTAGAATCCGCGCCTCGTCGCATTTCGCGCCACCACCTTCGATCGCAATGATTTCCGGCCTACTCAAAAAGATTTTCGGCAGCCGCAACGACCGGCTGATCAAGCAATACACCCAAACCGTTCGCCGCATCAATGCGTTGGAGCCCTCTCTGCAAGGACTCAGTGACGAGCAGTTGCGCGCCAAGACGGATGAATTCCGCCAGCGCCATGCCAGTGGCGAGTCGCTTGACGATCTCCTGCCCGAAGCCTTTGCGGTGGTCCGCGAAGCCGGCAAGCGCGAACTGGGGATGCGTCATTTCGACATGCAACTGGTTGGCGGCATGGTGCTGCATGACGGCAAGATTGCCGAAATGCGTACCGGCGAAGGCAAGACGCTGGTCGGGACCTTGCCGGCCTACCTCAATGCCATTTCCGGCAAGGGCGTCCATGTCATCACGGTCAATGACTACCTGGCCAGCCGTGATGCGGAATGGATGGGGCGTTTGCACCGTTTTCTCGGGTTGACCGTCGGCGTCAATCTGTCGCAGATGGACCACGAGGCGAAGCAGGCGGCCTACGCCTCCGATATCACCTACGGCACCAATAACGAATTCGGTTTCGACTATCTGCGCGACAACATGGTTTATTCGGGTGGCGAGCGCGTTCAGCGTGGCCTGAACTTCGCCATTGTCGACGAGGTGGACTCCATCCTGATCGATGAGGCGCGGACGCCGCTGATCATCTCCGGTCAGGCCGAAGACCATACCGAGCACTATCTGCGCATGAAGGACGTTGTGCCGTTGCTGACGCGGGCGGCTGAAGAAAACGGCGAAGGCGACTACTGGGTCGACGAGAAGGGGCATCAGGTCCATCTTTCCGAAGCCGGCTACGAGCACGCCGAGCAGTTGCTGCTTGAGCACGGCTTGTTGCAGGAAGGCCGTAGTCTTTACGAAACCGCCAACATCACGTTGATGCACCACCTCAACGCCGCGCTGCGCGCGCTGACGTTGTTCCAGAAAGATCAGCAATATGTGGTGCAGAACGGCGAAGTAGTCATTGTCGACGAATTCACCGGGCGCCTGATGTCCGGTCGCCGCTGGTCCGATGGCCTGCATCAGGCGGTTGAGGCCAAGGAAGGCGTCCAGATCCAGGCCGAGAATCAGACCCTGGCTTCGATCACTTTCCAGAATTACTTCAGGATGTACAACAAGCTGTCCGGGATGACCGGCACGGCTGATACCGAAGCCTATGAATTCCAGCAGATTTACGGTCTGGAAACCGTGGTTATCCCGACCCATCGGCCAATGATCCGCAAGGACATGAACGATCAAGTCTTCAAGACGGCCGATGAAAAACACGCGGCAATCATTGCCGACATCAAGGACTGTGCCCAGCGCGGTCAGCCGGTGCTGGTCGGTACGACCTCGATCGAAGCCTCAGAACTGCTCTCCGGTCTGCTCGACAAGGAAAAATTGCCGCATCAGGTGCTTAATGCCAAGCAACATGCCCGCGAGGCGGAAATCGTTGTTCAGGCCGGTCAGCCGGGGATGGTCACCATCGCTACCAATATGGCCGGTCGCGGTACCGACATCGTGCTCGGCGGCAATATCGAAAAAATTATTTCTGCCATCAAGCACGACGAGTCGCTGCCGGAGGCCGAACGCGAAACGACAATCGCCAAGAAGCGCGAAGAATGGCAGGCCGTGCACAACCAGGTGCTGGCCGCCGGCGGTCTGCATATCATCGGCTCCGAGCGCCATGAATCCCGCCGTATCGACAACCAGTTGCGCGGTCGCGCCGGGCGTCAGGGCGATGCCGGTTCCTCGCGTTTCTATTTGTCGCTGGACGATCCCTTGCTGCGCATCTTTGCCGGCGAGCGCCTGCGTTCGATCATGGACAAGCTGAAAATGCCGGAAGGCGAGGCGATCGAGCATCCGCTCGTTACCCGTTCGCTGGAATCGGCGCAGCGCAAGGTGGAAGCCCGCAACTTCGATATTCGCAAGCAACTGCTCGAATACGATGATGTTTCCAACGACCAGCGCAAGGTAATCTATCAGCAGCGCAATGAATTGCTGGAGTCCGACGATATTTCGGAAACCACCACGGCCATGCGTCAGGGCGTTATCGCCGATATTTTCCGTAACCACGTTCCGGCCGATTCGGTCGAGGAGCAATGGGACTTGCCGAGTCTGGAAAGCGCTCTGGCTGCCGAATTGCAGATCGCCGCGCCGGTTGCCCAGTGGGTCAAGGACGAGCCGACAATCTCGGCCGAAGAAATCCTCGCGCGTATCACCCAGGAAGCCGATGAGGCTTATCGAGCCAAGACCGAACTGGTTGGTGCGGCCACCTTCCACCAGTTCGAGCGCAATGTGATGCTGCAGAGCTTGGACACGCACTGGCGCGAACATCTGGCGGCGCTTGATCATCTGCGCCAGGGTATTCATCTGCGCGGTTATGCCCAGAAGAACCCGAAGCAGGAATACAAGCGCGAAGCCTTCGAACTATTTGAAAGCCTGCTCGACCAGGTGCGCAAGGAAGTGACTCGTATCGTCTTCACGGTGCAGATTCGCTCGCCGGAAGATGTCGAGGAAACGGCGCCGCACGCCGATGTCCAGAACGTCCAGTATCAGCATGCCGGTTACGACGAGGCGCTGGGTGGCGGCATCGGAGAAACGCCGCAGCAGGAAGCGGCCGACACCGGGCCAAAGGTCGGCCGCAACGATCCCTGTCCTTGCGGTAGCGGTAAAAAATACAAGCACTGCCACGGAAAACTGTCCTGATTTGTTCTGATTCCCCCCAAGGCACCCACGCGGTGCCTTGATGCTTTTGGAGCCACGAGAATGCCTGTCAATTACGCTACCCCCGCTGCCGATCAACTGTTTCCGGTGGCCGGTGTCCGCCTCGGTGTGGCCGAGGCCGAAATCCGCAAGAAAAGCCGCCGCGATCTGACACTGGTCGCGCTGGATGCCGGTTGTACGGTGGCCGGGGTATTTACGCAAAACCGCTTTTGCGCCGCACCGGTCCAGCTTTGCCGCAAGCATCTGGCGAGTGGCAAGGAAATTCGCGCCCTGCTGATCAATACCGGCATTGCCAATGCCGGCACCGGCGAGCCGGGCCGTCAGGCGGCACAGGCCAGTTGCGAAGCGGTTGCTGCGCTGTTTGGGGTGGC
>CAYWNX010000225.1:0-4923 GCA_964459735.1 uncultured Dechloromonas sp.
CGAGATCTTCGGTGACGATGTTGCCGCTGGCGCCGGGCGCGAAGGGGCAGCCGCCCAAGCCGCCCAACGAAGCGTCCAGCGTGTTGATGCCGGCTTCGATGGCCGCCAGCGCATTGGCGAGGCCCTGGCCGCGGGTGTTGTGCAAATGGATGCCCGAAGCGCGCTCCTGCCCTACGGCGGCGGCCAGGGCCCGAACCAGGCGCTTGACCTGCGCCGGATTGGCGTAGCCCGTGGTGTCGGACAAGCCGACCTCGTCGGCGCCCAGGGCCACACAGCGTTCGCCTATCGCCAATACCGCGGCCTCCGAGACCGGTCCTTCGAGGGTGCAGCCGAAGGCGGTGGACAGGCCCACTTCGAAGTGCGGGCGGTGCGCTTGTGGCAACTCGCCGAGCAGCGCCACGATCGCCGCCACTTCCTCGAACATCTGTGGATGGGTGCGCTTGAGGTTGCGCAGGCTGTGCGTTTCGCTCACCGAGAAAGGCAGCGTGATCTTGTGCACACCACAGGCGACGGCGCGTTGCGCGCCTTTGAGATTGGGTACCAGTGCCGCCACGGTAAGCCCAGGAATTAGCAACGCAGCGGCGACCACTTCCGCGGTATCCGCAAGTTGCGGCAATACGTTCGCCGGCACGAAGGAACCGACTTCGATTTCACGCACACCGGCCGCCGCCTCGGCACGAATCCAGGCGAGCTTGGCCGCAGTCGGCATGATGCTGTGCACACTTTGCAGGCCATCGCGCGGGCCGACTTCACTGATCAGGATTTGCGGGGATGGCATGAACGACTCACATCATGAGGCAGCACTTGGAAACCACCACGGCGCCGCTTGCCCCGCGTTGATGAGTAGCGCCTGCTGGCGTCCGAAGCGGGCGATGCTGGTTTTGCCCATGCGGGAACCGCCCAGGCCCGAAAACTTGAAGGACTGCTTGGCGGCGTCGTGTATCACCGCGGTCAATGAAGCGTCGTTGATCGACACCGCGCCGGCATCGAGCCGTAGGCCCAGCGCCGCGGCACGATCGAGGTCGCCGGCGAAGACCGCGGCCGACAGGCCATAGTCGGAATCGTTGGCCAGAGCAATCGCCTCGTCTTCGCTCCCAAAAGGCAGCACCGCCAGAATCGCCGCGAAGGTTTCTTCGCGCACGATGGCCATGTCTTGCCGCACATCGACGAGCACCGTGGGTTCACACCACCAGCCGCCGCCTAATTGCTGCAAGCGGCCTCCGACGGTAGCTCGCGCACCTTCGCGGTAGGCGGCCGCCAACTGCTCGCGAATCACCGCCACTTGTGCCTCGGCAATGATCGGACCGATTTCGCCCTGGCGTGCGTCGGGAAAACCAAAGCGCAAGGCCCCGACTTCACGGGAAAGCCGTGCCACGAAAGGCTCGAACACGCTGCGCGCGACGTACACCCGCTCGATCGACATGCAGCTCTGCCCGGCATTGACCATGCCACCCCAGGCCAAGGCGCGGGCGGCACGCGGCAAGTCCGCATCGGCGCATACGATGGCCGGGTCTTTGCCGCCCAGTTCCAAGGAGGAAGGAATGAAGCGGCGCGCCGCGTGCTCGCCCACCTTGCGCCCGGTGCGCACGCTGCCAGTAAAGCACAGGGCATCGACGGATTCGATCAACGCTTCGCCCGTCGCCGCCGCGCCGGTGACAAAACCCAACACCGCGGCGAGTTCAGGAAGCTCCCCAAGGCTTGCCTCCACCACTGCGACGAAACGCGAGGTGACCTCCGAGGGCTTGACCAGCACCGCGCAGCCCGCCGACAGCGCGGGGATAGCATCGATCAGGGCCAGCAGCAGAGGAAAATTCCAGGGGCTGATCACCCCGACCAGAGGAAACGGTCGCCAAGACTGGCGCAGGCGGTAGCCCGGCACCGCGCTCGCCATCTCGGCGCCCGCCGCAAGCAGTTCCGGACCTTCCTTGGCCCAGCGGCGCAGGCAACGCAGCGTGCCATCGATTTCGAGCGCGGATTCGTGCCAACGTCCGGTGTCGGCCAGAAGCACTTCGAGCAGCGCCTCGCGCCGAGCATCGAGGCGCTCGGCCCAGGCGTCCAGAACCGCGGCGCGGCTCACGGCACCACGCCGCTCCCAGGCGGTTTGGGCGGCGCGCAGCGCCTGCGCCTTGGCCGCCACCGCCTCCGCTGAAAACACCGCGATGCAGCCGTCACATGCGCCGGTGCGCGGGTTGCGGGTGGGGAGGCTGGTTGCGGATCGTTCGTTCATTGATTGTCGCAGGGTGAGGCGATCGGGCGTCGAATCTCAGAGCCGGTGAAGCAGTTGGATCGCGCCGTCGATCTCTTCACAAACGCTCACTCGTCAGTGAAAGTGCCACGGGCCGTGAGCTCGCGAATCACTGCCATCTGGGTGGCGAGAAACGGGCCGCGATCGGGAATGCGCAGCGCACCCTGCTCATCGACGAGCCCGTTGGCCGGATGCACCGCCCGGGCATACGCGAGCGCAAACGCCTCGGTACGCAGCCGTGCCAGGGTATTGCCCATGCCCGGCGTCTGACGCTGGCGACGCAACGCCGCGATGTCGATCGCCGCGTGCGCCACCATCGATTCGCCAAAGGCGGCCTCGGCGCGCACCTCGCCTTGGTAATCGACCACCTTCGAGCGGCCATCGGCGGAGGCGGCAGGAAAGTCACCACTCACCACACCGGCACTGTTCGCGGAAACCACGTAGGCGCAATTCTCGAAAGCCCGCGCCGATTTCGCCACGTCCTTGGGGGTGGGGCGCAGGCTGCCCACTTCGCTGGTGGCATGCAGAAACACTTCAGCACCATTGAGCGCCAGGGCACGGGCGATTTCTGGATAGAGAATTTCTTCCGAAGCGATGCAGGCGAGTTTTCCCAGCGGCGTGTCGACCACCGGAAACAGCGCCGCAGCGCCATAGTGCGCGAGATAGGCGTCCCAGACATCGTGCGGGCTGGGCGTGAACATGGAAATGAGCCGTCGATAGCGCAGAATGACTTCGCCGGCATCGTTGATGATGAAGCTGGTCTGAAAATAGAGGCCGGGGAAATGACTGTCGGTTTCGTAGGCATTCCCCGAGAAGTAGATGCCCAATTCCTGGCACATGCCCGCGAGGCGCGTGTACTCCGGGCCTTCGGGCGCGAGGGCCACTCGCTCGGCCCACTCGGGAATGGTCTCGCCCAGTGGATAGCCGCTCAAGAAATACTCCGGCGCCACCACGAGCTTGAGACGCGGTCCGATGAAGCTGCGGCTGGCGGCGATCTGCCGGGCGATGCGCTCGATGGCTTGGAACATCGCGTCCCGCGCTTCACCGGGTCCGCGAAGATGGTTGACGGCGTGGCAGGTGGTTTGCAGGGCGAGGGCGAGGTAGGTGGAGTTCTTGGACCCCTCCCCCCGCCCCCCTCCCCGCGGGAGGGGGTGATCACGGTTCGCGGGCTGCGCCCGCTCCGGCGTTTGGTTTGCGCCCCCTCCGGGCGGCCGCGCGGGGGCGCTGGCGGGGGGGGCGCCGCCCCCCCCCCCCCCCCCGCGGGGGGGGGTGATCGCAGTTCGCGGGCAACGCCCGCTCCGGCGTTTGGTTTGCGCCCCCTCCGGACGGCCGCGCGGGGGCGCTGGCCCCCTCCCCCCGCCCCCCTCCCCGCGGGAGGGGGTGAGCACGGTTCGCGGGCAATGCTCGGTCCGGGGTTTGGCTCATTTGTTGCCCTCGGCAATGCCCTCGACCAGCAGCACTTCGAACTCCCCCAAGCCTGGACGCAAGGGGCGCACGGCGGCGTACTCGGGCGAGTTCCAGAAGGCGCGCGCGGTGGCCGTGTCGGGCCACTCGGAGACGACGATCTTGCGCTGGTCTTGCGGCCCTTCGAGCACTTCGGGCACACCACCCAGCACCCGGTAGCGTCCGCCAAAGCGCGCCACCAGCGCCGCCGCCTGCTGGGCGTAGGCGCGGAAGGCCACGGGATCGGTGACTTTCGCCTTGATGATCAGAAACGCTGCCACTGCCGTTCCTAGCGCTGCAACTCGACGAGTTCGTAATAGGTTTGCATGTAGCCGCCCACGCCGCCCTGGAGAAAGATGTAGTCGCCATCGTCACTGCACCAAACATCGTAAGGAGGATGCTCTTGCGGCAATTGCCCGGCGGTGTCCACGTAGCGAAAATGCAGGGCGCCGAAGTTGCCGGCGGCCACGCTCACCGCTTCGCGGCCAACGAACTCGAGGCCAAAGCCCAACGCAAAAAGCATCGGGCCGGTAGCGCCGCGATGGTCGGGAGAACTCAGCATGAGATCCGGAAAGAACTGCTTTCCCGGCCCTTGCGCTAGGTCGTAGAGTTTTAGGCACAGCGCATCGCCGCAAATCGGATGCGCGCCGAGCCAACGTACGGGCGCCTCCAGTTCGATTTTCTGGCTCATACGCCCATCGCGGCGATTGAAGGTCTCGCATTCCGCCAAGGTGGGTGAAAAACGCATGAACCCGGTGCCCTCGAAGCGCCCACCCACGGTGAGGCGCACACTGCAATCGAGCGGTCGCCAATTGGAATCGATCGCGAGTTGCACGTCGCGAATGACCGCCGGGGCGTCATCGATTTCGCAATGCGCCTGCACGACGCGCACACCATCGTCCTGCACACTGATGTTGAAGAACTCCCGGCCGCGCTCCTGGCCCAGGCGTTCGGGCTGGCGGCTGGTGTAGAGAATGCGGCCTCGCAAATTGCTTTTCATGCCGGCGCTCAGAAGGGCTTCACCGCGGCCAGAAAGGCCACGGTACCAATGCCGATCCAATAGAGATAGGCGAGGCCCCGCCCAATGCGTATGGAGCGCTCCAGCACCGCTTCGATTTCGGGCGGATTGCCTTCGGCGGCCAGACGTCGGAAGAGCATGGTCCATTCGCGCATGATGAAGCGCAGTTTGAGACCAATCATCAGAAGTAGCGAGTAGATCAACACTTTCGCGGAAT
>CAYWNX010000226.1:0-4920 GCA_964459735.1 uncultured Dechloromonas sp.
CCATCCTGCGCGCTTTCCGCGTCCCGGTTGCCCAGACGATGGTTGCCCGTACCGCGACCGAGGCATTGCTGCTGGCCGAACAGATCGGCTTCCCGATTGCGATGAAGGTCGATTCGCCAGACCTGCCGCACAAGTCAGATGCCGGCGGCGTCCGCCTCAACATCAAAAATGCGCCGGCTGTTCGCAACGCCTACCACGACATTATCGAGACGGTACAGAAGCGCCATCCGAACGCCAAGATCAACGGCGTATCGATCGAGCCTTTCCTTTCCCGGCCAAATGGCCGCGAGCTGATGATTGGCGTTTTCCGCGACCCGATCTTCGGGCCGGTCATCACCTTCGGCGCCGGCGGTCTCGACGTTGAAATTTTCAGTGATCGTTCGGTCGCCCTGCCTCCGCTCAACAAGTTCCTGGCCAAGGATTTGATCGAGTCGACCAAGGCATCGAAGATTCTCGACCAATTCCGCAACATGCCGCCGGCCGACCGCGAGGCGCTGAAGGAAGTACTGCTCTGCATCTCCGAAATGGTCTGCGAACTGCCCTGGATCATGGAAATGGATCTGAATCCACTGATCCTTGACGAGAATGGTGCCATCGCCGCCGATGCCCGCATCGTCATTGATCACACCTCGAATGCCACTGGCGACCGCTACGCCCACATGGCCATCTACCCCTACCCGGTGCACCTGATCCAGGAATGGCAGATGAATGATGGCAAGATCGTCACCATTCGCCCGATCCGGCCGGAAGATGCGGACCTTGAACAGGATTTCGTCAAGGCCATGTCCGACGAATCCCGCTACTACCGCTTCATGGATACCTTGCGCGAATTGACGCAAACCATGCTGGTCCGCTTTACCCAGATTGACTACGACCGGGAAATGGCGCTGGTTGCCGTCACAACCGATGAAAATGGCAAGGAAACCCAAATTGGTGTCGCCCGCTACGTCGGCAATCCGGATGGCGAGTCGGTCGAGTTTGCGCTGGCAGTGGGCGACGACTGGCAGAAATGCGGCGTCGGCCGCAAATTGATGACGGCGCTGATCGACTGCGCCCGCGTCAAGGGCTATCGCGCTGTGGTCGGTGACGTACTATCCACCAACAGCAAGATGTTCCGTCTGATGACCAGCCTCGGCTTCACCATCCATCCGCATCCGGAAGACACTGCCGTAAAACGCGTTGTCAGACCACTGACGAATTAATCGGTCTTCATGTCACGCCGGCCCTGGCCGGCGCAAGACAGATAACAAAAAGCCGGTCGATGACCGGCTTTTTTACATGTACCGCTGCGCTAATTATTCAGCGAAGAAATTCACGTCGTACGGATAAGATTTCTGTGGCACTTTGGATTCAGCATTGCGCTGGCTACAGTCGACGTCCTGCTTTTTATCCCACCACAAGGCACGACCAGCTTTCTGGTCTTCAACCCACTCCGGGTTCTTTTCCAGTAGTTCGTTCATCCATTTTGTATGATCGGACACAAAACTCGTATTTACGTCACCCATTTGGCCACTTTCCTCAAACTAATCAACACAGTGTCGCGATTCTAGCACGTCGGCGAAGGAGGATGGCGCAAGTGCGCGGACTTAAACCTCGACGACCACAAACTCAATGCCGGGGCCATCCTGCACAACTTCCTTGACCGCACAATGCGCAATGGCATCCAGAATCCCGGCTTTTTGTTCAGCCGTGAAGCGCTCCGGAAAGCGCACTTCCGTCTTGAACCTGGCCAGGGACAAGGGACCGGCCTTGCCGGCAAAAGGCTTGCAGTCAATTGCGATACCCTCGGCAGAGACACCAAGTTCCTTGCAGTATTTTTTCGCATAGACGGCAGCGCAGCCAGCCAGCGTTGCGTAAAAAGCCTCCAGTGGATTCATCTGCGAGCCATTGAGGGCATAGGTTGCCGTATGTTTACCGGCAGAAACGTGAATAACAGGGGTGTTATTGACCACGGTTGAATACATGCATTTTTTCCTTAAGGGTGTTTTTTCGGCTTCCGTTTGCTACATGCCACCACCAAACATTAACATTCGCTAATATTGTAGCAGGATAAAGGGATGCGAGGCAAGAAGTCCGACCAGCCTTTCCAAAGCTCAAGCGACCCGAAATTTTGCGTTTTTTGCCGTCGACCGCAACCAGCGGGAAGCACTCCTCGGGTACAGAAAACCAGATTTCACCGTCAAAGCCAGCATGCAATCTGCCGAAATTATTCCATTTTCATTTATGGTAAACGATTGAGCGACTAGCGCGGCTTGATACCTTGGCGGTATGCTGGCATTTTCGCAGTCGCAACACCCAACAATAGATAACGGAGATAAACGTGCCCGCCCTGCTGCCTCAACCTGATCCTCAAGGCTTACTGGAATACTCGGTGGTTTACACCGACCGTGCGCTGAACCATATGTCGCAACGCTTTCAGGGCGTGATGAAAGACATCTCGCGCATTCTGAAGAAGGTTTATAACGCCAAGGCGGCGGTTGTCGTGCCGGGTAGCGGCACCTTCGGCATGGAAGCCGTAGCGCGGCAATTTGCCACCCACAAAAAAGTGCTGGTCATCCGCAACGGCTGGTTCAGTTTCCGCTGGACGCAAATTTTCGACATGGGACATATTCCCTCGGAAAGCATTGTCCTCAAGGCACGCCAGACAGGTAGCGGCGCCCAGGCGCCGTTCGCACCCGTACCGATTGCCGAAGTCGTCGCCGCCATTCACGAACACAAGCCGGATGTCGTCTTCGCCCCGCATGTTGAAACCTCTGCCGGCATGATCCTGCCCGATGATTATCTGAAGGCTGTTGGCGCTGCCGTGCATGCGGTCGACGGGCTGTTTGTGTTGGATTGCATTGCCTCGGGCACGGTCTGGGTCGACATGGCGGCCAACCACGTCGATGTACTGATCAGCGCACCGCAAAAAGGCTGGAGCGGTTCGCCTTGCTGCGCTTTGGTAGCGCTCGGCGAACGGGCCCGCGCCCGGATCGATGCGACGACCAGCAGCAGCTTTGCCTGCGACCTGAAAAAGTGGCTGCAGATCATGGAAGCCTTCGAAAACGGCGGTCACGCCTACCACGCCACAATGCCGACCGACGCGCTGGCCGCCGTCCGCGATGTGATGCTGGAAACGGAGGCCTACGGTTTCGAGAAAGTTTGTGCCGAACAGCACGAACTGGGTCGCCGGATTCGTGAACTAATGGTCGGCAAAGGCTTCCGGAGCGTTGCCGCCGAAGGTTTTCAGGCGCCCGGCGTGGTCGTCAGCTACACCTCCGACCCGGATATTCATACCGGGAAGAAATTTCTTGCCGCGGGCCTTCAGGCGGCGGCCGGCGTCCCGCTGCAATGCGACGAACCGGCCGATTTCCGAACCTTCCGCCTCGGCTTGTTCGGGCTGGATAAATTGCACAACCCGGAGCGTACGGTGGCGAACTTTGCCAAGGCGCTGGATTCAGTGATGGCTGCCGACTGAGTAAAGAGATTTGTCATTCCCGCACTGGCGGGAATGACAAATCAGTCAGTTTTGCCGATGAGGAATTCACTCAGCACCGCATCCCGTCCGGGCTGCGGCTAAAGCCGAAACCGCCGCTCATACTCGGCGGCATGATGCAGATCATCATGCCCAGCGAGCGTGCCGACCTCCGCATGTCTGCCGGGAAAGCAGCAAACGGGACGGCCTGTTCGACGACCGATTTGATGAAGGAAATTTCCGCCTGTTGATCGCCTGCATTGAGCACCTTGAAGCTGCGCAAGGAGCCATCCGGGTTGATACGCACCTGAACCAGGGCGCTTTTTACACCCTTGCTGCGCGGGTCGTTCCTGACGAACCCGGCACTACGGTTAAGTTTTTTGACCAGCGCGTCGAGATACATTTCCAGGCTGAATGGATCGACTGGCGGGCTGTTGGGCAAACGGTCAAGCGTGGCCTCGCCCGCCTCATCCTGCCGCGCTCGCTCTCGTCCGTATTCCCGAGCCATCGCCAGTGAGCGTTGGGCCAGATCGGGCGGGGGCTTACGTGGATCCTCCAACTCTTTCAGGAACTTGTTCATTTCCTGTTTTTCAGCCACGGACCACTCCGGCTTGCTCGGGCTGGCCTTGTGCGCCTTCGATTTATCGACGGCCAGTACTTTCTTGCGGATTGGCGCCTTGGCCGGGGATTGCTGAGCCGGGGTTATGGCCGGCGGCGTGATTGGCTTTGCTTTATCCGGGCGCGTCGCCAGTGAAGCCTCAATGCGCCTTGCCGGTCGATCCCGACTTTCCGGCGGCTGCCTTGAAATAAACAGCACCAATCCATGCAAAAGCAGGGAAAGTACAATCGCAATAATGAGCGATGGTGGCGTGCGCTGGGGTTCCTCAACAAACATCAGCAGGATTTTAATCTAACCGACGCCTCAAGGCAGGGCAGATACACTCTGAAACACTCAATGCCCGGCCTGCCACTTCTTTTCCCCGGCCAGCACGGGGAAAGGCAGCCAATTTTCCGGCGGCGGCAACGGGCAGGTGGCGAAAGAGGTAAAAGCACAGGGCGGGTTGTAGGCGCGATTGAAATCCAGGCTGATTTTGCCGTCGCCCCCTGGGCCAGCAGTTGCTCTCATGGTCGCAGCAGGTACTTTGAGAAAACGTCCGGCGCCATAGGTTTCCTTGCCGCTGCTGCGGTCACGGAAAACAAAGAAAACTTCGTTGTCACCGACCGCCATCGGCAACAGCGTAACCGTTTCACCAGCTACGGAAAACACCGCCTGATGCGCCACTTCGACGGTTTTCAGATCGCCCGAGACATTGGGCACCTCCATGCGTAGCGGCGGCGAAATGGATTGCCATTCGGCCTCGATTTGCCAGGCCGGATCAAACGGAAAATAGTCCAGCCCGCTAAAGGTCTGGCTCGCCGCCCAGTTCCGGTCACGTACCCGCACGGCCAGCCGATTGTCACGGTCA
>CAYWNX010000227.1:0-4916 GCA_964459735.1 uncultured Dechloromonas sp.
GAATGAACATCACGCAATGAAACAAATCACTGCGCCTCTACCCATTCAATGGCGGCGAGCCTTGCTAACTTTCATTACCTATTTTTCGGTATTATTCTCAAATCTATAATGGATAAAATCTCGAGGTTTGGTTGTGATTTTGATAATAAGGGGGTCAGGGAATGCAAGATACGCCGCGATTTCGAATTCTACCGAGGGGAAGCAGCGTAGTTGGAGCCATGGCTTTGATTTGCAGTGGCCTCGCCCAAGGTGCAGGGCTTTCCCCTGATCAAGAGCAAGCCCTGAGGACAGAGATTAGCGAGCAGACCAAACGGCTGGAAACTCTCAGGCAACAACTTGTGGAAGCTGATGCCAAGTTGCTGGAAATTCGCCAGGCATTGGGTGTTGAGACGTTACGTACAACTCGTGGTGGTACGGAGACTCCGGCGAAGAGTTCGGACTCTCAAGCATACCAGTTGGCCCAGGCGTCGCCCGCTCCGAAATCGGATGCCGCCGAGAAGGAATCTCCGCCGCCCAGCCGGGTACAGCAAGTAGCTCAAATATTTGAGCAACCGGGCGTGCTGACCCCAAAAGGTCAGTTCGTCATGGAAACCGGTTTGCAATACGCTTACTCGTCAAGTAACCGGGTGTCGATTGTTGGCTACACCATCATTCCGGCATTGACGATCGGCCTCATTGATGTTCGTGAGGTCAAACGCAACACATTTACCGGCACGGTAACTGGCCGCTGGGGTCTGACCAACCGACTAGAACTGGAAGCCAAGCTGCCTTATGTCTATCGCTCGGATGATCAACTGGCTCGCCCCCTCAATCTGGGCGCCGGCCGCGACGAGCTTTTCTCCAGCACAGGCAAAGGCATTGGCGATGTTGAGGTGACCGGACGCTACCAATTCAATGACGGCGGGGCTGACAAGGCATTCTACATTGGCACGCTTCGCTTCAAGAGCCGTACCGGTAAAGACCCCTTTGAGGTTTTGACCGACACTACAGAAGCCCCCGAGCTCATCACCAACCGGATAGAAGCGGAACTGCCCACGGGTTCAGGGTTCTATACCCTGCAACCGGGAATAACCATGCTTTATCCAACTGACCCTGCTGTTTTCTTCGGCAGCCTGAGCTATCAGTACAATTTCAAGCGTTCCGGGGTAACTATGAACACGACTCAGGGCGAAGTGGAGTTGGGTGATATTGAACCGGGAGGTGTCATCGGATTTAATTTCGGCATGGGCTTGGCGCTCAACGATCGCTCATCATTTAGTATTGGTTATGATCATTCCTCAGTGGCCAAGACGAAGATCAATGGGTCGGATGCTATCAATTCCATTCGCACCCAGCTTGGAACCCTGCTTCTCGGCTATTCACAACGTATGAGCAATAAAACATCTCTCAACCTTTCGGTTGGCGTTGGTGTAACGCGAGACACACCAGATGTGACTCTAGGACTACGCCTGCCGATGTCATTCTGAAATCGATATCTAAGCAGCAGCGCCAAGACAAACAAAAGGGCCGAATCGACGGCCCTTTTGTTTGTCTTGGCATACGGCCATCTCGTTATCGACGCAAAGAACCAACAATACCGCTCTGAATAGCTGACTGAACAGACATTGTGCGCAAAGCCTGCATGCTATTGACGCTTGCGTTGATGGTCGTCACATTCTGAATTTTCTGGTCGTTCAAGGTGTTCTGGATAACCGTCCCAGCCATATTATTAGGGTTAATCATTGTGGAAACGTTGTTACCCGCCCCGTTTTGAATGATACCGAGAGAGCCGGCAGCCCCAGGAGGTAGCGTGACAGGTGCCCCCCCCGCTCCGGCAACCTGTTTCAGATCCCGGAGATTTAGCGTAGTTGCAGTGATCAACTCACCGTTGATGAAGACTGCCCGCTCAATTCCGAAAGAAAATTTCAAACCAGATCCATCAAGCTCAAATCCACCGCGAATTTCGTCAAGTGAACCGGAATCAAGTGCGGCGAGTTTTTGCCCTAGTGGGTCTTGTGGCTCATTCACGGAGGACGGCATTAGCGGGACTCTCTCCTTTGGTGCCACATTCCCGTATTCAGAAGCCATGACATGAACTACCGACAAAGTCTCAGGCACTTCGATGGCTGGTAGCACCTCATCATTTAAGGCAACGGACTCATACTGAACACCGACGCACTCTGCCGGTTCATTATCGTCCAATGGCCAAGACGCAAGTGCCAACAACTCCGGTGCTACTTCAAGCGCCTGGCGTTTGGCCTCTTCACATGTCATCTTGCCCTGACCCAAAAGAGCTGCACTTACCCGTCCCAACCATTCGCTGCCAGGATGTTTATCATGAGCTTGAACAACAGCTATCTGGAGCATTTTCTCGAAATGCTTCAGTTCGAGGCCGCCTGCCAAAAACTGAACTGACAGACCCACTCCGCATATAAATAAAACTTTTGAGAGTTGCGCACGGAAGATCATGGTGAGGTCCACTAGAAGTCTGCCGGACCGCGCTTTCCCAACCCAAGGTCAGCGGCGCCACGATAAATGCCATCACCGATAGGGCTCTTGGGAGCGACATGCCAGTCGCTATCTAAATTAAAGCTGACTAACTCCTGCTTGTTCTTGATCACGAATAAAATGTTATTGACCCACATTTCCTTGAATTGCTTTTGCGGCATCGCCCTCGTACCCGCAGAAGGATCACCAATCAAAATACGGCCGTCACGCAACCCTTTGATGACCACAAAGTGGTGGTAACCACCTTCCTTGACCAAAGCGATAGCCGGAACCTTGGCAATTAGCAGCTTCTCAACTTCAGCCACATAACCATCGGACTGAAAGCCACGAGCCGCCAGATAGTTCTTGATATCCAAAAGGGAAAAGCCTTCCTTTTTTATTTTTTCCTGGTCACCACGCGCAAACATTTCGCGGAAAACTTCCTGCTCAGTCACCGGAGAGCTGTAATGGTGAGTCAGCAAGGTAGCCAACGCAGCAGATCCACAACTGAAATCATATTGTTGATGGATGGTTTTCTGGAAGCGAACCTCCTTCATGCTGTATACCGGAACAGAAAAAGCACCACCGGCTTGCACCGGTATCTCTGCCACCCCCCCAGGACCTGCTGAAGCAAACATTGCTTCAGCAAGCAGAGAGAGTGAGCAGAGCGCCCGGATAACTGTAGAGAACATCATTTGACCTGCAAATTGATCACAGTAGAGTTCTGGATCAACACGTTGTTGCCAGAATTCTGCACAACTGTCGAGAAACCGGATGCGCCGGCAAATGAACCTTCGGTGACCCAGTTACTGCCTGTCGTCAGATTGGATGCATGATTTTCGCTGACAATGCCATCGTTCTTGACATCAAACAAGTTGAAATCTGCACCACCGCGGGAAATTTCCAGATTTTCGCTGTCGACCGCAGCATTGCCAAAAATTTCAGTCGTATCGTTCGCTGTCAGTTGGGTAGCCTCTTCTGCAACGATCTGGAGAGGCCAGCAGGCGGCATTGACGATCAGGGCACCGACTATCAACCAACGGGAATGCACTGTTTTCTTCATGTCGCGTCCCCTTTCTTGCGTCAAAAAATCCCGGAGCCGTCAGGCCCCGGGATTCATTAACGCTTACCTGCCAACACTCAGATTGGACTGAACATTAACCGCGGTTTGCACCATCGAGTTGATACCGCTGTTCTGGACCGCTGTCATGATGCCGGCTGCGGATTGCCCAACGCTGGTCATACTGTTGGACATATCGAACACACCAGCACTCACCGTGTTGGTACCACCATTGCCACCGGTACCACCCAGCGCACCGTTGCCAACGGCACCAGCGCCGCCGAGGCCACCTTCACCAACAGCACCGTCACCGCCGACTGCGCCAACGGCACCAGCGCCACCGTTGCTGTCTCCACCGGCCGCACCGACTGCACCAGCGCCACCGCTGCTCGACCCACCGGCTGCACCGGCTGCACCGCCAGCACCATTGCCAGCCGTTGCGGTAGCGCTACCGTTGGTAGCACTCGTTGAAGCACTGCCGTTGCTGGCAGCACCGCCGGCACCGCCTGCGCCGCCGGCATTGCTGGCCGTACCACCAGCACCACCTGTTGCTGTACCACCAGCGCCGGTTGCGGTAGATGTACCAGTTGAGGTGCCACCGGATCCGGCAATAGCACCGGTCGTGCCGCCGCCGGCAGTCGAGGTTGCAGTACCAGTTGCCGCGCCGCTCGCAGCAGTCGACGCTCCGCCGGTACCTGCACCAGCAGTTGAGGTAGCCGTGCCATTGGCTGCGCCGCCCGTAGAGGTGGCGGTGCCAGTACCTGCCCCAGCCGTGGAGGTTGCCGTGCCTGTGCCTGCACCAGCAGTAGACGTTGCCGTGCCAGTCGCAGCACCACCTGTGTTAGTTGCGGTTGGCGTAGCATTTCCACTGGTCGAAGTACCCCCGGCAGCGCCGGTTGCATTACCAGACGTGGTTCCGGTTGGTCCATTGGTCGCGTAACCACCTGCGCCACCGGCTATAGCCGGATCCGCAGTACCGGCACCACCAGCCCCACCCCATGCTTTATTAGTCGAATTAGCAGCGCCAGCAACAGTCTTGCTATTGGCATCGGCGCCGCCGGTAGAGGCTTTCTGACCGGAAGCCGACAGTCCGCCGAGAGAAGCATCAGCAGCCTTGGATGAGCCACCCTTGCTTACGTCAATAGCCGCGGAAGAGCCACCCTTGGAGATATCTGCAGCCTTCGACGATCCACCCTTGGTAACGTCAATGGCTGCGGAAGAGCCGCCCTTACCAACGGAAGTAGCATCAGCAGACCCGGTCTTGTCAATATTGGTGGCATCGGAGTATCCACCCTTGGCTACGCTGCTCGCATCAGAGCCTGAAGCTTTTTGCAGGGTGGCGTTCTTGGCGTCACCACCATAAGCCTTGGCATCGCCGCCATTGGCGCCC
>CAYWNX010000228.1:0-1872 GCA_964459735.1 uncultured Dechloromonas sp.
CACATCCTGCAGGCGCGAGATTTTTTCTGACGGGGCCAGCACTTCGGCGGTGCCGCGTACAACCTGCAAGCCTTCCTGGTTGGTGCACACGCAGTCGAAAACGACATGCTTGTTATGGTCGAATTTCTGTTTGGCGGTGATGGTGACGGTGACCGTGTCGCCGATGGTGACCGGCCGGGCAAAGTGCAGGGCCTGGTCGATCAGGATGGTGCCGGGGCCGGGGAACTGGGTGCCGAGCACCGTCGAGATCAGCGAGCCGCTCCACATGCCATGGGCGATTACTTCGCGGAACATGCCGCTTTCGGAATAGGTCGGGTCGGCGAGGCCGGGATTGAAGTCGCCGGTCAGGACGGCAAACAGTTTCACATCTTCCGGCATCAGTGTTCTGATGAGACTGGCGGTATCCCCGATGCAGATTTCGTCGTAGGTCCGGTTGACCAGATGTCGCTGCTCGCTGCTTTCATGCATGTTGTTGCTCCGAATTAACAATTTTGCTCAGGTTATCCATATTAACTAGCTCGAAGTATAGTTTGTCGCCATGCAGGCGGCAGGAACTACAAGGCAACGCGCCGCTCCAGCCATGTCAGCATATGACCGGCGACATTTTCCCATTGCGGATCAAGCATCAGCATGTGCCCGGCACCGGCGGCGCGATAAAGGTCGGCGCGCCATGCGGTGGCCAGGAAGTGCAGCATTGAAGCGGGGAAAACCGCATCATCGGTGCCGCCGATCACCAGTGCCGGTAATTGACTGCGGCGAACGCCAAGCCTGACTTCGGGGAGCGCCATTTCTGCCACCGCCTGTTGGGATTCGGGGCCGAGCATGGGCAGGAACTGGAGCGCCTCGTCCGGCGATACCTCCGGCGAAAAGTAGATTTTTGTCATCATTTCACCGGTTTTTGCCGATATTTTGCCGTTGACCGCAGCATCCAGGTTTTGCAGGAAATCCGGGAAGCGGAGCAGCAATTGCATGGCACTACCGGCTGTGCCGGTGGTGGGCACCGGAGAAAGAAAAATGGCTGCTTCGGCCTTGCCTTTTTCGAGGAATCGTTCGAGCACCCGGGCACCCATCGAGTGCCCGACCACAACTGCCGGGCGGCCGATTTCCTCAAGCGCAAAGGTCAGATCCTCGACATAGTCGCCGAGTGTGAAGTCGTCGATCCGCTCACGGCCGTCGCTATTGCCGTGCCCCGAGAGATCAACGGTAAAACAGTCATAACCCTGCGCTTGAAAGAAGGGGATGAAGTTGAACGTCCAGCATGTTGAATTGACATAGGCGCCATGGACGAATAACAGGGCTGCCTTATTGGTGCGGCTTGGTGCCGGATAGTTTTCGATCCGGATTCTTCTTGATTTCATGCGGCTCTTTCCTGGGCGCCAACTGCCACGCATCGGGCATGAGTTACGACGGCTAGCAACATTGAAAATGAAACGTGTCGGAAGCTCAATCGGCTCTTTGGTGCGTGCGCCGGTCGTGGGCGGCATTGACCGGCGGAATCTCGATCTGCAAATCAGGGTATTGATGCAACAGGCGATCGACCACCCACTGATTGGCGTCATAGGCGAACTCACGAGCGGCGAGCGGGGCCTTGGCGTAAGCCTCGACAAACAGCGCCACCGCAGCCGACCGGCTGACGCCGTATTCGCAATGCACCATGACGGATATGTCGTCGGGGTCGTTACCCAGTTCGTGCACAAAATTGCCGATCCGGCGCGCCATCAGGTGGTCGAACATGCCGGGTAGCGGGGCCGGCAAATACTCGTCAGCCGGCTGGGCATCGTAGAAGGACAGGCGGAGAACATCCTTGAACTCGGCACAAAGATTGGCGTCCGGCGTGCCGGGGTCGGTGATTGAAATGACCGCTGTACTCGG
>CAYWNX010000228.1:1882-4559 GCA_964459735.1 uncultured Dechloromonas sp.
CTGCCGGCCAATGACTCGGCATGTTCGCGCGAGACGAAATTAACTTGTCTGATTGTCATGCTTTATTCCATGAAAACCGGGTCGGAAAAGACCAGTGTTCCATCCATGCGCATCATCAGGTTGTCGGCCTTGATGAGGTCGGGCAGGGCGCCATACTCGGTGGAAAAAATTTCCAGCGCCTTGAGCGATTGCTGCACCGCGTCGTCCCAGCCCATGGCGGGGGTGACGACCAGATGATGCAGTGCGATGCGTCCCATGTCCTGCGCCAGGTTGCGCCACATGCGGCAGGCGTCGAAATAGGAGGTGCTGATCTTGGTGGCCACTTCGGCGGCTTCCCCGGAGCCCGGCAAGGGGTAGAGCTTCTCGACCTCGACAATATGGAAGGGAAAGCCGCGGCTGGAGCGACCGACCACGCCGTGGTCGGCATACAAAATGGGGAAATGCGGGCCAACCGGGCGGTCGGGCGCGGTGTAGTAAGCGTAATCGGTGGGCGAAGAAAGAATTTTGAAGACCCGCGGCTGGCCATCGATGACGTCGCCGTTGAGAACGATGGTGTTTTCGCCGCGACCGATTTCCACCCGGCCATTCAGCAGCGGGTGATCGGGTACCGGATCGGGAAGCAGTTCGCCGCAATTGTTGGTCATGGCTAGCTCCGCAAAGAGTTGGTGGCGGGAACGCCGTTGCTGCGCATTCCCGCGTTGGGGGTTCAGGCGACGATATGGGCGCCGGCGTCGACATAGATGGTCTGGCCGGTCATGCCGGATGAACCCGAGGTGCACAGGAAGGCAGTCAGTGCGCCGACTTCTTCAATGGTTACCGTATGGCCCAGCGGCGCCTTGACCGCATCGTTTTCCAGCAACTGGTTGAAGTTGGCGATACCGGAGGCGGCGCGCGTCATGATCGGGCCGGGCGACACGGCGAAGACACGGATACCCTTGGGGCCGAGGTCGTAAGCCATGTAGCGGACGGCGGATTCAAGCGCCGCCTTGATGATGCCCATCACGCCGTAGTTGCGGACAACGCGCTCGGCGCCGAGGTAGGACATGGTGATCAGCGAACCGCCTTCGGTCATCAAGGGCTCAAGGGCCTTGGCCATGCGCAGGAAGCTGTGGCAGGAAACGTTCATCGCCGAATCGAAACCGGCTTCGGAGGTGTCGATGACGCGGCCGTGCAGGTCGTCGGCTTCACAGAAAGCCATGGAGTGAATGGCAAAGTCGATCTTGCCGAACTCAGCGCCGCACTTTTCAATGACGGATTCAAGACTGCCCGGCTGGGTGACGTCGAGTTTTTCAAAGACGCGAGCGCCGAGGGCTTCGGCCAAGGGCTGCGTGTATTTGGCGGTCTTGTCGTTCTGATAAGTCAGCGCGACATCGGCACCGAGCGCGCGCACGGCCTTGGCGACGGCATAAGCGATCGACTTGTCGTTGGCGATGCCAGTGATCAGTCCTTTCTTGCCGGCCAGCGGGAGCGCGCTGTTGGCTGCGGTCGACGGTGTATTTTCGTTGATTGCGTTCATGTTGTTTTCCTTTTGCAAATTGGTCGGGGGAGGTATCTGAGCACCCTGGCTTGTCGGCGATTCCATACTTGGCGCCAACAATGCATGTTGCGCTGCAACACAGGTGATTGTTGCACATTCCGATTAATGATAGATGACAAAGGTTGGTAAATTGTTGGCAAAATCAGCCAAAAAGCCACATCACTACGGCTTCGTTGCAAATGGGTAAAGTCTTTGCATAAAAACCGTAGATAAGTAAGAAATGCTTGATCCTGGACAATACCGCGCCGTGGTTTGGTGCTAGGCTTTTTGTCATCAGCATTCTTCGGGAGGTTGTCGTGGCACTGAATGATATGCACGCCGAAGCGGTAGCCGGGATTGTCGACCGCGTTGCCGCCCGCTATCGGCGCGAGCCGAACAACATGTTGCAGATTCTGCGCGAGGTGCAGGAAGCCTGCGACTGGATTACGCCGGAAGCGATTGACCGCCTGCAGGCGGTACTTGGCGTGCCGCGCACCAAGATTGAAGGTGTGGCCGGCTTTTACTCCTTTTTGTATACCCAGCCACGCGGCAAGTACCGGATTCTTTTTTCGGATAACGTAACCGACAACATGCAGGGCAACCGGGCGCTGATGGAGCGCCTGTGCAGCAACCTGTGGGTCGAACCGGGCAAGGTTTCGGAAGATGGCCTGCTCAGCATCGACAAGACGTCCTGCACCGGCATGTGCGATCAGGGGCCGGCAATGCTGGTCAATAACATTGCAATTACCCGGTTGACCGCAGCCCGCATCGACGAGATTGCCGAACTGGTGCGCAACAAGGTACCGCTAGCCGAGTGGCCGGCTGAATTTTTCCAGGTTCAAGACAATATTCGCCGGGCCGACATCATGCTCGGTTCGCAGTTGCAACCGGGTGATGCCCTGCGCGCGGCGCATGCCCGGGTGCCGAGCGACGGCCTGCTTTCGTCCAACATGCGTTCCTGGCGGGAAGGCCTGCCGTCCGGTATCGGTGGGCCGGCGGCGATGCTCGATGAAATCAAGCGGGCCAACCTGCGTGGTCGGGGCGGTGCCGGTTTCATCACCGGCCTGAAGTGGGAAGCCTGCCGTAACGCGCCGCTCAAGGCAGGGCAGCAGCGCTTCGTCGTGTGCAATGCCGACGAAGGCGAGCCGGGCACGTTCAAGG
>CAYWNX010000228.1:4569-4912 GCA_964459735.1 uncultured Dechloromonas sp.
GGGCGGATTT
The DNA here is from genome assembly GCA_964459735.1 of uncultured Dechloromonas sp. Lineage (GTDB taxonomy): Bacteria > Pseudomonadota > Gammaproteobacteria > Burkholderiales > Rhodocyclaceae > Azonexus. Next base: position 4,580 of record CAYWNX010000228.1, read on the forward strand.
CGATATCGAGATTCACCTCGGTGCCGGCGCTTACGTTTGCGGCGAGGAGTCGGCGCTGATCGAATCGCTCGAAGGCAAGCGCGGCACACCACGCAACCGGCCGCCTTTCCCGGTGACCAACGGCTATCTCGATCAGCCGACCATCGTCAATAACGTCGAAACCTTTGCCGCGGCGGCCTTGATTGCGCTGAACGGCGGCGAGTGGTACGCCGGCATCGGCACCCGGCAATCGGCCGGTACCAAGATTCTGTCAGTCTCCGGTGACTGCGAGCGGCCCGGTCTGTACGAATATCCCTTCGGCGTCAGCATTCAGCAGGTGCTTGCCGATTGCGG
>CAYWNX010000229.1:0-1242 GCA_964459735.1 uncultured Dechloromonas sp.
TGACCTGACCCAGCTCACGCTCGGTCTCGACCGCGATTCCGGCCTCGTTGCCAACCTCTTCGACGAGCGCGACCCGGCGGTGAAGCAACTGCTGGCGATGGCGATCTCGGCCGCCAACCGCAAGGGCAAGTACATCGGTATCTGCGGCCAGGGCCCGTCCGACCACCCCGATCTGGCCGAATGGCTGATGGATCAGGGCATCAGCAGCATCTCGCTGAACCCGGATACGGTGGTTGATACCTGGACGCAGTTGGGTTCACACAAAAAGGCCTGATTACTACGGTCGACCGTGAAAGCGGGGCAGAAATGAAGAAGACCGGGAGCGATCCCGGTCTTTTTGCATTTCTGGAGAGAGGGCCTGGTTCTTTCGTTGTGTTGCCAATCCAGCCTCCCCCAAGTGTCCGGCTTTCAATCCGGTAGTGCTGCCTCATTCGGCACGACGACAGCGAAGAGGTCGGCGATGGCGGCGAGATTGCCCGCATGCACTTGCTCTGCCGGCTGGTCGGTACCTTCACCCAGCGGCAGCGGCCGGCTGGCGGTGGCACCGGCCACAACGGTATTGTTGGCGTAACCCAGATCGAACGCGGCGCGGGCGGTGGATGAGATGCACATGTGGGTCATGAAGCCTACGATGACCAGATTTTTGGCATCGACCGCTTTCAGGTGCTCATGCAGATCGGTGTGCAGAAATGAATTTGGGTAGTTCTTGACGATTACTGGCTCGCCGTTGGCAGGCTGCACTTTGTCCGCGATCTGGCCGATATGCTTTGTGATGTCATAAGGCGTGCCGACGCCCGCATCGTGCTGAATATGAAAAATTGGGATGCCCAGTTTTCTGGCGCGGGCAAGCAAGGTGGCGCACTGCGCCAGCGCTGGCTCGACGCCGACCAGTTGCATCAGGCCTTCGCGATAGGTGTTCTGACAATCGACCATAATCAGCGCCGATTCGGATAGGGGAGCGGGCGCGGCTGAAAGCCCCAGAAGCTTACGCAGGGTGATTGAATCCGACATGATGTTTTCCTGATGCAAAATTGGGCTTTCATTTTAGACGGCAAGCCTGCCTTGGTAACAGGCGGATTGATGCAGCGTCGCACTGCAAAATTGCAAGGGAGCGAGATGAACTGGGATGACATTCGATACGTGGTGGCGCTCTACCGTGAGGGTTCAATTTCGGCCGTCGCGCGCCAGTTTCGCGTCGACAAGACCACCGTGACGCGTCGCCTCAAGGCGATGGAAGGGCAA
>CAYWNX010000229.1:1252-4908 GCA_964459735.1 uncultured Dechloromonas sp.
ACCTCGGGCGAGGCCGTTCTGGCAAAAGCGCTGGAAATCGAGGAGCAGATTGCATCGCTGGTCCGGATTTCAGAAACGGCCGGTGAAGATGTTTCGGGCGTGGTCCGTGTGACAGCGCTCGATTTTGTCGCCAAAGACTTCCTGATGCCCGGCCTGACGAAGCTGCTGGATCGCTACCCGGCGCTGTGTATCGAGCTTGTTACGAGTGACCAAAGCCTGAGTCTGGCGCGTCGGGAGGCTGATATAGCGCTACGCTTTTCCCGCCCGCAGGATGGAAATCTGATTATTCGCCGGGTTGCCAGCATCCCGTTCAGCATCTACGTCAGCGCTGATCGCTTGCCTGACGAACGATGCTGGGTCGCCTACGACCATAACCTCGCCGATCTTCCCGAATCCCGCTGGTTGTCCCAACATCAGCCGGATGCGATGGTCCGATTTCGCAACAACTCCCTGGCCTGCTTGCTCGATGCGGCACGCCTCGGCTTGGGCAAGGCCATTCTGCCGGTTCATATGGCAGCGCAGCACAGGGATTTACAGCGCTGGCAGGACACGGGTGTCGTCGTCGAGAGGGATCTCTGGCTGGTGATTCATCCCGAATCCCGCAACGCTCCGAAAATCAAGGTGGTGAGCGACTGGATTGTGGAAATTTTCCAAAAAGGGTCGGGGTTATCGGGGCAGTGAACGAGGCATGGCTCGGATGCCGGATTGAGGCGACTAATGAAACGTGTCGTCCTCTATGAATGGCTGGAGATTATCCGACGCGAAATGGTCTCCTTTGGGACGCGGACGTTAAACGCGAAAGTTAGTGGGCAGCAAAATACGCAGTTTTTTGACGGTCCGCTGACCAGATGCTTAGGCCAGCCTTTTTCCTCGCCGGTAATGCGCAGGGGATAGCCGCTTTACAGAGTCGAAGGCGGATTTGTACTCGGATACCTCCCAAAGCCAAGCCTCTTGAATCTCATACCGATGATTGTAGAGAACCCAAATCAAATAATCCCATTCGTAATTTTTAGCCTTGGGTACCCAAGTAACGAAACTCCCGGGCTTACCACTTGGACGATTGCCTTTGACTTGATAGCGAGCGCCATTAAATTTGAAGTCGTAGCCTTTTTGAACGCAGCTCGCTCCTTCCATAATGGCTGAGTATCCCTCTATCGAGCAACCAACCAGTTGGGCTGCGTCAAATTCAGATAATGCTGAAGTAATCGAGGGGGCGTTCCCATGTGAGTACCGTTTCTACCAAGCTTTGTCGTAGTGCGTTCATCGGAATTTGACGCCGAATTAGCGCCGATGCCCATTGAGTTCGGATGCCATGGCTAGCGCATCCGACCGCTGAAGGAATAAGTACAGCAATTTACAAGAGCCGTATTCCCTCTCCAGTTCATGCATTCTGACCGGATGGTTGCCAAGCCTGAAACGACGAGTGCCAGATCCAGGCGGTAACTCATAGACTCCAAAGCTGCGTGGGGATGTCAGCGTACCGTCTGGGCGCACTTCGCAGGGGGAGATAGCGTGGGCAGCAAGTGTTTTTATACTGGTTGGCATGTTTGCGATGTAAGTGTTGTTGAAGCTCATATTGTCTTAAATGTATTCATTTACCGTATTTCCGGAATAACCAAGCCATTCTCAACTTGCTAGCACTCCCGGCTCGGCGATGCTTCTATTGCGACAATATGCCAGGCGTACATCAGGCTCGCTTCGTTGAATTCCCGGCCACTTTCCTCATCACGCCACCAGATCATCGCCCGGCTATCCGGTCCGAGATAGCGCCAGTGGCGTTGTTCGCCGCTGCATAGTTCGATCAGGTAGAGCGAATCACGAACTGGCTCGATCACCATGCACCCCAATTTCTTTCGGCTGCGCTCCGGTAATTGGCGAAGCGTTCGGTGAGAAAGTCGAGAAATACCCGAACCGTGGCTGAAAGATGGTGGCGTTGCGGGTAGACGGCGTGAATGTCGGCCGAGCTGCCCAGCCAGGGTTCCAGCAGGCGAACCAGTTGGCCGCTGCGCAGGTAGCCGGCGACATCCCATTCCGAGCGCAGCACGATGCCGTGGCCGGCCAGCGCCCAGTCGACGGCGATCTCGCCGTGGTTGGCGCTGAGCGGGCCGCGGACCTTGACCATGGTTTGCTGCTTGCCGTCCGAGAGCTGCCAGTTGTTGAATGCGGCGTTGTTTTCGCGGATCACGATGCAGGCATGAGATTGCAGGTCGCGCGGCGTGGCGGGGCTGCCATTTGCCGCCAGGTATGCGGGAGCGGCGCACAGCAGGCGGCGGTTGACGGCGATTTTGCGGGCGAGGACGCGAGTGTCGGGCGGGGCGCCGAAGCGGATGCCAATGTCCATGGCGTGTTCGGTCAGATCAAGTGGGCGGTCGGTGAGCTGGAGGACGATTTCAACCTCGGGCCAGGTCTTGGCAAATTCGGAAATCAGCGGCGCCAGATGCCGGCGGCCGAAGCCGAAAGTGGCGTTGATACGGAGCAGGCCGCGCGGCGTTTCCCGGCTGGCAGAAAGTGAGCGTTCGAGGCTTTCGATATCGCGCAGAATTTGCTCGCCATCTTCGAGATAGCGTTCGCCTTCCGGCGTCAGGCTCAGCCGGCGTGTGGTGCGGTTGAGCAGACGGACGCCGAGCCGTGTTTCCAGCGCGGCCAGCCGGCGGCTAACGGCGGGCGGCGTGACGCCAAGTGCTTGTGCGGCGGCAGCCAGGCTGGGCTGGCGGGCAAGCAGGCTGAAAAATCCAAGATCGGTGGTGTCGGCCATTGTTGCGCTCAGGTTAATAATGAATTGATTACTCAGCCATTGTAGCTTTCGGTGGATTGAATATCATGAGTTTTTCCTGGTCGACCGTAGCACTATGCATTTTCTCCCCCTCAATGAACTTCTGATGACCCTGGCGCTTGGCGCCGGCCTCGGTTTCTTCGGCGGTGTGTTTGGCATCGGCGGCGGCATTATTGCCATTCCGCTGCTGGTACTCGGCTTCGGCATGGAGCAGCCTTTGGCGCAGGGTACAGCCCTGGTTTTGATGGTGCCGAATCTGCTGATTGGCTGGTGGCGTTACAACCAGCGGCATCCGCTGGCGCTGCGTAACGCCTTGATGATCGGGGTTTCGGGAACGCTGATGACTTGGGCGGTGGCACACTTTGCCACCCGGCTTGATCCGCAGATTTTGCGCTGGGTTTTCAGTATTTCAATCGGGCTGGTCGCCTTGCGCCTGTTGATTCGCCGCCGTGGCCACGCTGAGGCGGGCGAGCAGCCCTTGAATGCGCGGGCTTTGCCGCTGGTCGGCATGGCGGGCGGTAGCAGCATGGGGCTGCTTGGTATTGGTGGCGGTCTGGTGGCAACACCGTTATTGACTGGCTGGCTGGGGCAGCGGCAGACCGTGGCGCAGAGCCTTTCTCTGGCGCTGGTGGCGCCGAGTTCGGTGGTGGCCTTGCTGACTTATGCGGCTGCCGAGCGGGTGGATTGGTCGATGGGTTTGCCGATGGCAATGGGGGGTTTGTTCACCGTTTCGGCCGGTGTGGCACTGGCCCATCGGCTGCCGGAAAAACGCATGCGCGCGGCGTTTGCGTGGATGCTGCTGGTGACGGCTCTCTGGTTGTTCATTGCACCGCTGGTGATGCCCTCGCATTAGGGTCAAAAAAAGTCATTCCCGCGCAGGCGG
>CAYWNX010000230.1:0-4883 GCA_964459735.1 uncultured Dechloromonas sp.
CGCCGACTGGTGATGGGTTGCGACAGAGTTGGCAGACGAAGAGTAACGTCAACGCCTACGCGCCGGCTGCATGTCCGAGATATTGCCACAAGGTCGAAACACTTGCATTTCCAATGCCGGCCACGACTTTCTGGTGGCGTATCCGGGCAAATAACGTAAGTGAAAAATGAGACATTTTTGGTGTTGACCGTGGCAGGTTCGCGGGTCGGCCGCAACTCCATCGGCGGCGCCACACTCGCGCAGGCGCAGGTCGCCAGCGTCTCAGAACGCCGCAATGCCGGTCTGGGCCCGGCCGAGGATCAGGGCGTGGATGTCGTGGGTGCCTTCGTAGGTATTGACCACCTCCAGGTTCTACCGCAAAGCGGGACGAAAACCCGGCCTACTGCGGTCAACCCGGGTTTTGACCAAAATTTGATCAGATGCCGATTGGCGGTTTTCTGGTGAAAATCAATTTCACGGTCGCGCCAGGAATGATTGTCGCATTCGCGACATTGACCCCACAAGATCGTGACCTGATTTAATAATTTCATTATTTTCAATGGCTTAAAAATTGGCACCATCCTTGCTGAAATGACTGCGAGGAGATTCCCATGACCCACCCGCCATTTGTCACCATCAACGACACCACCCTGCGCGACGGCGAACAGTCGGCCGGCGTGGCGTTCTCGCTGGCGGAAAAACTGGAGATCGCCCGTCAGCTGGCCAGCATCGGCGTACCGGAACTGGAAGTCGGCATTCCCGCCATGGGCGAAGAGGAGTGCGACTCGATCCGCGCCGTGGCGGCGCTGAATCTGGCACCGCGCCTGATGGTCTGGAGCCGCATGCACCCGGCCGACATCGCCGCCTGCGCCGATCTGGGGGCGCACCTGATCGACATCTCGGTGCCCGCCTCCGACCAGCACCTGGCCTACAAACTGAAACAGGATCGCGCCTGGTTGCTGCGCGAACTGCCCAAATTCATCGGTGCCGCCCTCAACCTCGAGCTGGAAGTCGGCCTCGGTTGCGAGGATGCCTCGCGCGCCGACCTGAACTTTCTCTGCGCCCTGGCCGAAACCGCCGAACGGGCCGGTGCCCGTCGCCTGCGCTTCGCCGACACGCTGGGCATTCTGGAGCCCTTCACCACCTTCGACCGGATCAGCCAGTTGCGCCGCAACACCGGGCTGGAAATCGAAATGCACACCCACGACGACATGGGCCTGGCCACCGCCAACACGCTGGCCGCCTGCAAGGCCGGCGCGACGCATGTCAATACGACGGTCAACGGCCTCGGCGAACGGGCCGGCAATGCGCCGCTGGAAGAGGTGGTGCTGGGCCTCAAGAAGCTGCACGGCATCGAAACAGGGGTTGATCTCAAGGGATTCCCTGCGCTTTCCGGCAAGGTAGCCAGCGCCTCGGGGCGTGCCGTACCGTGGCAGAAAAGCGTCGTCGGGGCCGGCGCCTTCACGCACGAAGCCGGCATCCACGTCGATGGCCTGCTCAAGCATCCGGACAACTACCAGGGCTTCGATCCACAGGAAGTCGGCCAGTCGCACCGCATCGTACTCGGCAAACATTCCGGCCCGCGTGCCGTGCAGGTGGTTTATGCCGGGCTGGGCATCGCGCTGAATGATGGTGAAGCGCAGGCGCTACTGAGCCGCGTCCGCCACTTTGTTGCCGAACACAAACATTCGCCGGAAGTGCTCGATCTGCGAGCACTTCTGGCCTCCGTCAGGAGCCCCCTCCATGTCTGAAGCGATCACCATGACAGCAAGCCTGCCCCTGGAACCCGGCCTCTGGGCGATGCTCAGGGAGGACCTGAACTGTGTCTTCCAGCGCGACCCGGCCGCCCGCTCGACGCTGGAAGTCCTCGCCACCTATCCCGGCGTCCATGCCCTGCTCACCCACCGTCTATCGCACCGCCTGTGGCTGTCCGGCTGGCGCTTTTCGGCCCGCCTGCTGTCATTCCTCGGCCGCACGCTGAGCAACGTCGACATTCACCCGGGCGCCTCTATCGGCCGCCGCTTTTTCATCGACCACGGGGCCGGCGTGGTGATCGGTGAAACCGCTGAAATCGGTAACGATGTCACGCTCTACCACGGCGTCACGCTCGGCGGCACCTCATGGAACAAGGGCAAACGCCACCCGACGCTGGCCGATGGTGTCGTGGTCGGTGCCGGCGCCAAGATCCTCGGCCCGATTCTGATCGGCGAGCGCGTTCGCGTCGGCGCCAATTCGGTGGTGGTCAAGGATGTACCCGCCGACCGTACCGTTGTCGGCGTCCCGGGCCGCATTGTCGATACCCGGGCCGGCAGCCTGCGCCCCGAAAATGGCATCAGCCTCGACCACAATCTGCTGCCCGATCCGGTGGCCAAGTCGATCTCCTGCCTGATCGAACGCATCGAAACGATGGAAAAGGAACTGGCCGAACTGCGCCAGGAGCCGCCGCCGGCCGATCACAGCGGCCAATGTCAAACCTGTAGCGCCGGTGACTTGTGCTGCGAGCACGAGTCCATGCACTGAGCAACAGACTGAAATACGGGACTGAGATACGCCATGGACCTGCTCGATTTTTCCGACTGCAAACTCTACTTCGAGGACGCCCTGCCCGCCGAGGCCGAACGTCTGATCGCCCAGGCTGCCCGCGAATATGGCGAAGCCAGCGCCGAATTGGCTTTGCTCCGCGCCCACATGCTGGCCCCGGAAAACCTGAGCGTACTGGTCGGACTCTACCGCTACTATTTCTACCAGCACCGCCTGGAAGATGCCCTCGTCGTCGCCGAACGCGCCATGCAACTTTCCGGCCGCCACCTGGGCTTGCCGACCGACTGGAAGCTGCTCGATGAAACACGGCTCGGCTCGGCCGCCGCCAACTCCTTCGGGCTGCTGCGTTTCTATCTGCTGGCGCTCAAGGCGGCCAGTGTCGTGCTGCTCCGTCTTGGTCAGATTTCCGAATCGCGCGCCCGCCTGATCAAGCTGGCCGGCCTGGACAGCCGCGATCAGCTTGGCGCCGCCAAGTTGCTTGAAGTCGTCGACGAATTTCAAGGCGCTGGCGACAGCGTCGAATCGCTTCCCCAACCTACCCTTCCCGAACTTACCCTTGCCGCAGCCTGAGGAGGCCACCATCATGGACGACACCCTGACCCTCGCCGAAGCCATGGAAGACCTGGTTTCAGCCGAAGACTTTCTCGATTATTTCGAGGTTCCCTACGACCCTTCGGTTGTCCATGTAAATCGCCTGCACATCCTGCAGCGTTTCCACGACTACCTGAGCAAGCAGGTACCCAATCTGCCACCGGCAGAATCGGCCCAACGCGGCATTTACCGCCTCTGGCTCGAACGCGCCTATCTGGATTTCGTCACTTCCGACTCGTTGACCGAAAAAGTCTTCGCCGTCTTTCAGCATGTCGCCAAACCGGATGGCGGGATGAGTTCCTTCGTCTCGCTCGACAAGGTATTCCGGCAATGATGAACGCTCGCTGGGAATACGGGGAATCGGTGCGCCTCACCCGTAATGTCCGCAACGACGGCACCTACCCCGGCCTCGAACCGGGCGACTTCCTGGTGCGTCGGGGCAGCATTGGCTATGTCGTCGATGTCGGCACTTTTTTGCAGGATCAGATCATCTACTCGGTGAACTTTCTCGATGAAGGAAAAATCGTCGGTTGCCGCGAAGAGGAGCTGATCGGTGCCGATGACCCCTGGACGCCATCACGCTTTGAATTCCGCGAAAAAGTCCGTTCGACCAAAAGTCTTTCCGTCGGCGGCAAAGTCCTGGTAGCGCTCGGCGCTCTCGGCGAAGTAATGAAAGTCATCCGCGATGCTCCTGGCAAGGTTGCCTACTACATCCATTTCGAAAGTCTGCCGGGAAGGGTTCTGCAAATTCCGGAAGACACACTGAAAGCAGCTGACGCTGAGGACTAACAGGATGCAGCACGCCTACCTCGAACTGAAGCTTTCCTGGGAACTCTTCCAGAAGGCACCGGAAATGCTCTCTGAACCCGAGTCTGCCCGGCTGGCAAAAATCGCCGCCCGACAAAGCACGATTGAACAGCAAATTCTCTCCAGTCCGGAAGCGGTCAATGTCATCGTTCCCGGCATCACCCTGGCGACGCGAATCGAGGAAATCCGGGCGCGTTACCAGGATGAGGACGATTTCCTCAAGGATATGGCGCGCATCGGCCTCTCGGAAGAAGTGCTCAAGCGGACTGTCGAGCTTGATCTACGTATTGAAGCGCTACTCGAAAAAATTGCTTCAACCGTGCTACCAATCAGTTCCGTCGATGCCGAAATTTACTATCGCCTGCATCCGGTGGCTTTCACCCAACCAGAAAGCCGCCGGCTACGCCACATTCTGCTGACCTTCAATAGCTCAAAAGAAAAGGCCAAAGTACTTGCCCAGCTTGATTCGCTGCGGTCAACACTGGAAAACGCGAAAAAATTCGGCAAGGCCGCACTGCGTTACTCACAATGCCCGACTGCCATGAACGGTGGGGAGTTGGGCGTCGTCAAACGGCAGCAACTCTACCCGGCACTGGAAGAAGCCGCCTTTTCCCTGAACGAAGGAGAAATCAGCGTGGTTGTGGAATCGCCGATCGGACTTCATATCCTGCGCTGCGATGAAATTTCACCCTCCGTTTCGCTAAAATTTTCTGAAGTGGAAGCGAAAATCATCGAACGACTGACTGACCAGCGCCGCGACGAAGCGCAAAGAAACTGGATCAAAGGCTTGTTCGGCAAGGATCGAAGCGCAGCCGACCGTTAGCACCGGGCCAAGCGCACGCCTTTCGAAACCAATCAAGCGCCAACAAAAAACCCGTTGAAAATCGACTGGATTTTCAACGGGCTCTTGGGTTGGCGGAGTGGACGGGACTCGAACCCGCGACCCCCGGCGTGACAGGCCGGTA
>CAYWNX010000231.1:0-4877 GCA_964459735.1 uncultured Dechloromonas sp.
CGCAACGGCGGCGATGCAGCCCAGATCACGCCGCTGACTCAGCTGGATGAAGATCTTTACACGCAGGAATTGTCCAACGGTCCGACGCTGGCCTTCAAGGACATGGCCATGCAGTTGCTCGGCAACCTGTTCGAGTACGTGCTGGACAAGCGCGGCGAGTCGATCAACATCCTCGGCGCCACTTCCGGCGATACCGGCTCGGCCGCCGAGTACGCCATGCGCGGCAAGCACAACGTCAAAGTCTTCATGCTCTCGCCGGACGGCAAGATGAGCGCCTTCCAGCGTGCCCAGATGTACTCGCTGCAAGATCCGAATATCTTCAACATCGCCGTCACCGGCATGTTTGACGACGCGCAGGACATCGTGAAGGCCGTTTCCAACGACGCCGCCTTCAAGGCCAAGTACAAGATCGGCGCTGTCAATTCGATCAACTGGGCGCGGGTTGCGGCGCAGATTGTTTATTACTTCCAGGGCTATTTCCTGGCGACGAATTCGAACGACGAGCAGGTGGCGTTCGCGGTGCCGTCCGGCAATTTCGGCAATATCTGCGCCGGCCACATCGCCCGCCAGATGGGCTTGCCGATTGCCAAACTGGTGCTGGCAACCAATGAAAACGACGTGCTCGACGAGTTTTTCCGCACCGGCGTCTATCGTCCGCGCAACACCGCCGAAACCAGCATCACCTCCAGTCCATCGATGGATATTTCCAAAGCCTCCAACTTCGAACGCTTCGTGTTCGATCTGGTCGGTCGCGACCCGGCGGTAGTGTGCGATTTGTGGTCCAAAGTGGATAAGGGCGAGGCGTTTGACCTGAGTGCTACGGTCTACTGGAAAAACATGCCGAATTTCGGTTTTGTCTCTGGCAAGAGTACGCACAGCGACCGCATCAATACCATCCGTTTCGCCCACGGCCGCTACAACGTCATGCTCGACACCCACACGGCAGATGGCCTGAAGGTGGCACTGGAAAATCTCGTTGCCGGCATGCCGATGATCGTGCTGGAAACCGCGCAGCCGGCCAAGTTCGAGGAAACCATCCGCGAAGCGCTCGGCGTTGAGCCGGTGCGCCCGGCCGAGATGGTCGGTATCGAAAACCTGCCGCAGCACGTTGTCGTGATGGCACCGGATGTGGCCGCCATCAAGCAGTTCATCGTCGAGCGGGTGTGAGTTTTCCCGACTACGAGGCCTTCTGGACCGCCCGCTATCGTGATGCGGGCGATGATTACCTGTTTGGGACGGCTCCCAACAAATTTCTGGCCGGGCAGGCCGAGTATTTTGGCGCAGGTGTCAGCGTTCTCTCGGTGGCCGATGGCGAAGGGCGAAATGCGGTCTGGCTGGCCGAGCAAGGTTGTGCTGTTACTGCTACCGAGATTTCATCGGTAGCGCTGGAAAAAGCGGCCAGGCTGGCCCATGGTCGGCATGTTGCGGTCGACTTTGTGCAGACTGATATTTTCAACTGGGATTGGCCGCAGGCCGAGTTCGATGCCGTGGTCGGCATTTTCATCCAGTTCGCCGGGCCGGCCGAACGGCCGCGTCAGTTGGCCGGCATGAAGCAGGCGGTCAAGCCGGGTGGGGTGCTGTTGCTGCAGGGCTATACGCCAAAACAGCTGGAATTCCGGACGGGTGGCCCATCCGCCCTGGAAAACCTTTACACCGAAGCGCTTTTGCGCGATGTATTTGCAGACTGGGAAATCGTCTTGTTACGTGAATACGAGGAGACAATTACCGAGGGCACGGCCCATGCAGGCCGTTCCGCCCTGATTTATCTGGTGGCGCGAAAACCTACAGGTAAATAACAGCCGGGAAAACGGCAATGGCCAACACCAAAACCAGCCATTCAAGGTTGTGCCGGGCAAGAAAGCCTGTGAAATGCAGCACCAGAATTGAAATGGCGATGACGTAGAACAGCGCGAACAGCATCAGGACTCCCCAGGGGCTATCGTTGTTTGATTTCTTGCTGCCCGATTATGACAATAAACAGGCGGAAATCCTAGCCGACAAAGCGCATCGAGAGATCCAGCGCCTTGACATCCTTGGTCAGCGCGCCGACCGAGATGCGGTCCACGCCGGTTTCAGCGATGGCGCGAATGGTTTCCAGGCTGACGTTGCCCGAGCCTTCCAGTACTGCAAGCCCGGCGTTGATCCGGGCGGCTTCGCGCATCATGGGAAGGGTGAAATTGTCGAGCAGGATCATTGTGGCGCCGGTTGCCAGAGCTGTTTGCAACTCATCCAGTGATTCGACTTCGATCTGGATGAACTTGCAGCGCTCGCCAGCTTGTTCGGCGACGAGTTTGGCTGCCGCCATCGCCTGGGCGATACCGCCGGCGGCGTGAATGTGGTTTTCCTTAATCAGAATGGCATCCCACAGCGCCAAGCGATGGTTGCCGCCACCGCCGCAGCGAACCGCAAATTTCTGGGCGATACGCAGACCGGGCAGGGTTTTTCGGGTATCGACTACCTGTGCTTTGGTGCCGGCGATTTCATCGGCGTAAAGACGGACCTTGCTGGCCACTGCGGAGAGCAACTGGAGGAAATTCAGGGCGCTGCGTTCGGCTGAGAGCAGGGCGCGGCCGTTGGCCTCGATGTCGCAGAGCAACTGGTTGGCGGCAATCCGTTCGCCGTCTGCAGCATGCCAGGTGATCCGGGCCTGCGGGTCGAGCCGCGCGACACATTCGTCAAACCATGCGGTACCGCAGAGTACTCCGGCTTCGCGGGAAATCACCGTCGCCTTGACTTGGCGATCGCCGGGAACCAGGCTCGCCGTCAGGTCGCCGGGGCCGATGTCTTCGGCGAGTGCCGCGTCGACATTGCGGATAATTTCTTGAGCAAGGGGGAAATCAAATTCGATGGACATAGTGGCGTTGGGTCGGCATGCTGGGTGGCGAATTGTACCGTCCGGGCTGGCTGGATGTCTGGAACTGCCCGGGTTTTTCATCACCGGCCTCCGTGCTTTCACCAGGCTTTACCGGTACCCACCCATTCGTTGAACAGTTGGCGGGCGGCGTCGATGACTTCGCCGGCTGTCAGACCGATTGGACCGATCCCGTCAGCGACCAGTCGATCCGCCGCGGCACCGTGAAGATGAACGCCGGCGAGCAGGGCGGTGATGGCTGGCCAGCCCTGGGCGAGCAGTGCGACGATCAGGCCGGTCAGCACGTCGCCCATGCCGGCGGTGGCCATGCCGGGGTTGCCGGTGGAATTTAGCCAAAAATCGCCGTCGACCGTAGCAATCACCGTACCGCAACCTTTCAGCGCGACATGGCAGCGGTAACGCTCGGCAATCTCGCGGGCGGCGGCTATCCGGTCGGCCTGCACAGCGGCGACCGGGCAATCCAGCAGCCGTGCCGCTTCGGCGGGATGCGGCGTCAGGATCGCCGGCTGGCTGCGGCTGGCCAGCGCGACTTGCAGGTTGCCTTCACTGGCGATCAGATTAAGCGCATCGGCATCGAGCACCAGCGGCTGATCAAGGCTGATGGCGCCCTCCAGCAACTCGGATGCTTCCAGTGAAACGCCCAGACCCGGCCCGACAGCCAGTGCACTGAGCGGTGTATGGAGCAGGGCGCCCGGGCGGCGAAACATCAGTTCCGGCTGCAGCAGATCGACGCTCGGTGCCGGCTGCTCAAGCAGGCCGACATAGACTTTGCCGCAACCGAGCTTGAGCGCTGCACGGCCAGCCAGAAAAGCTGCGCCAACCATCGACGGTGCCCCACCCAGAATGCCGGCCGTGCCGAAGCTGCCTTTGTGCGAGTTGCGCCGGCGGGGCTTGAGAAAGGCTGAGAAATCGCTAAGGCTCAGTTGCTGGCCATCGGCCGGGTGATTGGTTTCCGGGGTCAGATCGAGGCTGGCGACGCGGATTTCGCCGCAATGATCGGGGCCATCTGCGGTCAACAGCCCGGGTTTGGCCGAAATGAAGGTGATCGTGTGGCTGGCACAAATCGGCTGGCCAGTGGTCTGACCGGTATCGGCATTGAGACCGGAAGGGCAGTCGAGGGCCAGCAAGGGGCAGTGATCTCGTTCGGTCAGCTGGTTGGCAGCGGCAATCCATTCGGCGTAAATGCCTTCAGGTGCGCGGGTGAGGCCGATGCCGAACAGGCCGTCGATGATCAGTGACCAGCTGGTTTCGGCCGGGATGGCTTCCAGCGTGGCGCCGCCGGCGGCGATGAAGCGTTGATGCGCTTCGGCGGCATCCTTCGGCAAGTGGCTCGCCTCACCGCTAAACACCACCCGAACATCGAAAAAACGCTGGCGCAGCAGATCGGCGGCGGCAAAGGCGTCGCCGCCATTGTTGCCCGGGCCGGCCAGGATTAGGATGGGCAGATTCCGTTCGCCGGCCAGTTCGGCAGCCCAGGCGGCGGCGGCTGCACCGGCCCTTTGCATCAAGGGTTCGTCGCGGTGCCGCGCTTCGATCCGACGAAGGGTGGCACTGAGGTAGAGAGCGGTCTGGGGCATGGGTTAGGCAATCTATCCAGGTGATCAGGGACGCCGACTTCAAGCGCTGCGGGCGGTATGTTTCAGAATCATCGCAACCAGTTGTTCAGGATTGATCGGCTTGGCAATGTGATCGACCATACCGGCTGCCAGGCAGGCGTCGCGATCCTGGCTGAGGGCATGGGCTGTCTGGCCGATGATCGGCAGGTCGGGCGCAATCAAGGCAATCCGGCGTACGGCATCATAACCGCTCATCACCGGCATCTGGATATCCATCAGGACAATGTCAAAGCTGTCCGGCGGGTTTTGGCGAATGCAGTCGACGGCTTGCTGGCCATCACCGGCGATGGTTACGCTGGCGCCGTCTTCGCTCAGGTTTTCCTGCATGATTTCCTGATTGATCTCGTTGTCTTCAGCCAACAGGATTTTCAGGCCGGCGAGTGGTTTTG
>CAYWNX010000232.1:0-4864 GCA_964459735.1 uncultured Dechloromonas sp.
GCTCATCCGGAACCGTACCACCAATCGTGATTACCCCTGATTTGCCCTGGATTCGGAACTGCGCACCCGCCAGACCAACATCCGTTCGCAGCAGAGTTTCCACCCGCTCGTTCAATGCCGCATCAAGCGCGTCGCCAGCGCCGGCCACGGCAAACGTCGCCTCGGGACTCTCCATGGCACAGGCGCTCAGCCCGAGACCACCCAACAAAATAGCAGCCACCAAACTCGCCCCGGCAAAATTCCGACTGATCATGAATAGCTCCTCGTAGATTCAATATTCCTCAGAGATAGCGAACTTCATGCCAGCCATTTTTAACGCTTAATAATCATACAGATATAATTTATCGCCTGGCAACCAGCATCCTTTTAGTCGCCTATGAGCGACAGGCATTTCGGGGTTTCAACAAAAATTGCGGGTGTTGGCGGGTTGCCGCCTGTCAGCGCTCGGCGACAGCATCGCCATCACTACGGAACATCGCTGGCGTCAGGTCGTATTTCTGGATCAAACGATAGAACTCGGTACGGTTGCGATCGGCGATCCGCGCTGCATCCGCGACGTTGCCATCGGTCAGCTTGAGTAGCTGAACCAGGTAATTGCGTTCGAAACGCTGCTTGGCATCGGCATAGGTTAATGCCTCAAGGGATGGTACGCGCAGGGCTCGCTGGACAAGGGAAAGCGGGATCAGGGGCGTTGAGGTCAAGGCACAGCTTTGTTCAACCACATTGTAAAGTTGCCGCACATTGCCCGGCCAGGATGCCGTCGCCAGCGCCTCCAGCGCGTCCGGCGAAAAACCACTGATCGGCTTTTTATACTTGCCGGCAAGCAGGCTGACAAAGTGTGCCGCCAACAGGGGAACATCCTCGCGACGCTCATCAAGACGCGGCAGGGTCAGCGAGACAACATCGAGCCGGTAATAAAGGTCTTCACGAAACTGGCCTTGCGCCATCGCAGCATCGAGATCGCGATGGGTTGCCGAGAGCAAGCGGACGTCAACCGGCTCGGACTTGGTCGCACCGACGGGCTGAACAACACGCTCTTGCAACACACGCAGCAATTTGACCTGCAGCGCGGGCGGCATATCGCCGATTTCGTCGAGAAAGAGGGTGCCACCATGCGCGGCCTGAATAAGCCCGACACGACTGCTGGCGGCGCCGGTAAAGGCGCCTTTGGCGTGGCCGAACAACTCGGATTCCAGCAGGGGCTCGGGAATGGCGCCGCAGTTAATGGCGACAAAGGGCCCCTTGGCGCGGGCGCTGGCCCGATGGATGGCCCGTGCCAGAACCTCCTTGCCCGAACCGCTTTCTCCCCGAATCAATACGCTGGCATCGGAGGCGGCAACCATACGGGCCTCCGCCATCAAATGAGCCATGCGGCTGCTGCGGAAAATGACGCCGGCCAGCCACTTTTCATTCGGATTGGCCCCGCCCCCAGGAGTCGCCGAATCCGCCGGTAGACTGGGCGCCGAAAGCTGCAGAGCCTGATCGATTTTTTCGAGCAGAAGCTGGCTGTCAAACGGTTTGGTCAGATACCCAAAAACCCCTTTGGAAGTGGCGTCGACCGCATCCGGAATGGTTCCGTGAGCGGTCAGCAGGATTACCGGCAAGCTCGGCCGTGTGCTGCGTAATTCCTCAAACAGGGACAGGCCATCCCGGCCAGGCAGACGGATATCGCTGACGACGAGTCGTGGCGGGTCAACCGTGATTCGCGCCAAACCCTCTTCGGCCGAGCCGGCGGCACTTACCCTAAAACCTCGCGCCCGCAAGCGCATCGAGAGAAGCCGCAAAATATCGTGGTCATCATCAATGACTAAAATGTGCGCCCCACTCCCACCTGCCACGCCGGTCATTTCGCGCCCCCCGACCTGGCAGGACGAACGGCACGGGGAGGTTGTGGCAAGGTCCGCTCGATATCGGCCAGGCCATCGATTTTTTCCTGCAACTCGACGGCCTTGCGCTGGCTTTCCTTCAATTGCTGCCCCTGCCGTTCCAGATGCGCATCCATTTTCTGGCGTTCAGCGTAGTTATCGGCCAGCAATCGCGCCAACGGATGCAAGGCAAGCGCGGCGGGATCGTTCGACTTCAACACGAGATCAAGTTGAGTCATCGCCCGGGGCATATCCTGCTGGGCCCGCGGATAGCCGAACAGCATGGCAAGCCGCAACTGGGTATTTGGCGAACGTGGCAACGCGGCCAGCACCATCCGCTCGCGCCCCAGTTCGGCCGGCGTCATCCGGGAAAGCAGCTGGTAATAGCTCAGGGGAGACATTGGCGAAGGCATTGGTGGCGAGGGCACGGGTGCCTCCACTTCCGGCTCGATGGGGCTTTCCTCCGGAGGGCTTGAAGCACATCCACTCATTACTAGAGACAAGACAAGAAGCAGCGAGCCAAGCAACTGCCGTCCACAACGTGATCGTTTTGCAAACCTACTTTTCATCCGGTATTTCCACACAAAAATGAGCCCCTTGTTCACTTGGGAGAAGAGCCACGGTGCCGCCCATTGCCCTGACCAGTTCGCGAACGATGGAAAGACCAACGCCACTTCCGCGCCGGGGAGCCGGGGCGCGGCGATTGCCCTGATAAAAGGGATCAAATATTCGTTGAGCATCTTCAGGGGCAACCCCCGGGCCTTGATCAATACACTCAAGACGCAGGCCGTTATTGTCATGAGCCGCCATAAGCTGAATTTCAGTGCCTTCCGGGCTGAAATCAATGGCATTCGAAAGCAGGTTATCGAGAATAACCGTCATTTTTTCGGCATCCAGCATGACGACGAGCTCGGGCGCACTTATGGCAATGGACAACTGCCTCGACTGGGCGTGCAACTCGTGACGTTGTACTGCGCTTTCCAGTAATTTCGGCAAGCAGGTCGGCTCGACATTCAGCCGACGCGCATCAAAGGCTGCCGCGTTCAAACTGAGCAGGCTCTCAATCTGCTGCTGCAAGCTGGCGACATTGTGCTCAAGTATTTCCACTACCTCACGCTGATTGCTTGCCAGCGGACCGGGAACTTCATCACTGAGCAAGGCCACCCCCTCTTTCAGCGCGGTCAATGGCGTTTTAAGCTCATGCGAAACATGGCGCAAGGCGCGTTCCCGATCACTTTCCAGCTCCCCCAGACGCAGCCTGAGCCAGTCCAGACGTTTACCAAGGTTACGAAGATCAACCGGGCCGCCCACTTTGACGACTTCATCAAAACGACTGGCTCCAAGGCGCGAAATCGCCACTTCAAGCTGCCGCACCGGTCGCACCAGCCACCAGCCCATAGCCAACGCCACCAAAATAGCGCCGAGCAGGGCCAACGCAATCTGCCCGCCCAGAAGCAGGCGGTTTGCCTCCAGATCATCAAGGATTCGACTGTTCTGGGTCTCCACCCAATGCTGCCCGGACTGTTTGATCAAACCATTCAACTCGACCAGTCGAGCCAGCAGCGAACCAAGTTCGGCCTTGCCCATTCCCTGATCGAGGCCGCTGCGCACAGCCTCGGCAACCATTCGCCAACCGGCCAGCAAGGGGGCAACTGGCTCGGCCGAAAGAGCATCGAGGCGATCGATGACGCTCAATGAATGTCCCAGATGCTCATCGAAACGCTGGCGAAACAAGGGGTCATTCAGCACAAGGTACTGCCGGGCACTGCGTTCGATATCAATGGTGCGTTCGCCAAGTTCCTGTATGGAAGCGGTCAGTGCTATAGCCTGTTCACTGCCTTGCCGACTTTGCGCCAACAGTCGCTCGACCACCAGCCAGCCATTTAATGCAGCGCCACCAAGCAGTAAAACAATCACGGCAAAGCCGGACAACATGCCTTGGCGAAAGGAAATTCGAATCATCGGTGTGATTTTGGCCAAAATTGCAGTGTAGACCGTAGCAACCTGGCATCTCAGAAAAATTATCGCATCCACTCATCGTGAAATAGCCAAAGAGAAAAGCAAAACAACTTTAAAATCATACGGTTAACAAATCGTCGCTAAAAAGCGACAGGCTCATCGCCATATGCATTCAAAGCTTTTCGAAAACAGGCAAAATATTTGTCTCTATTTAGCGACAAAACCGCGATTTCAATTTAGCTCAAGTCCGGTGAAATGTTTATATCAATTTGTTTTTATTCGACTTCTTAAAACCTGGAACACTTATCGCTAACCATGACCTGTTGTCGAAAGAAGTTCAAATCCAAGGAGTCAAAATGTTCAATAAAGTCAGCACAGCCAATCGCAACGAACTCATCACCCGCAAGGACGTACGAAGCGTATTTGCAGGCAGCACTACGGGTGCAGAGGTCTCAACCAAAACCGCTGGGCCGAGCAATGACTCCCTGACGACAAATCCCACCGCTGCCACCACGGCCGCGCCGGTCGAAAATATTATCGGCTCACGTTTGATTGTTGGCTCAGATGTGAAACTCAAAGGGGCTGAAATTCTCGATTGTGACACACTCGTTGTCGAGGGCCGGGTTGAGGCCACCATGGATAGCCGGGTAATTCGTATCGCTGACAAAGGCGCATTCCTCGGCAAAGTCAGCATCGACATTGCCGAAATTTATGGCAGTTTTGAAGGCGAACTCACCGCACGATCACAACTGATCATTCATGCCACCGGGCGAGTCAGCGGCAAGATCCGCTACGGCAAACTGGTGATTGATGAAGGCGGCGAGCTGTGTGGCGATATCAATTCAATATCCGCCGAAAATATTCCTTCAGCGCGGCCACGCATTGAGATATCGCCCCCGATTGATGCAATTGCCGATTGAAAGCACACTCAACCCAACATAGAATCCCTGCCATGCTCAGCGCATCCGCCCATCACGCCTTCGTCGCCCCTCCAGCGGCCATCGAAAAATTAATGCCTTCACCGCTTCTCCGGTCGGCAG
>CAYWNX010000233.1:0-4851 GCA_964459735.1 uncultured Dechloromonas sp.
GGTGAACGGGTTCGTGCTCATGGGCGCACCGACCTTGCCTCCGCCGCGACGATGTCGCCGGTGGCGAGGCCGGAGAGAATTTCCACGAAATCGGGCGTGATGGCGCCGGTCCGGACGGTGACCTTCTCCGGCGCCCCGTCCTTGTCCCGGCGGTAAACGAACGTGACGCCTCCGTTGCGGCGCACCGCCGGGACGGGCACGACGACCGCCGCGGACGCCTCGTAAACCGTGATGTCGAGCTTGGCGGTCATGCCCAGCCGGACCGCGCCGAGGTCGGCCTCGCTCAGGCGGCCGGTCCTGACCAGGATCTCGAAGTAAGGCCGGGCCGCCGTGGTGATGGCCTGGGAGGAAACATATTCCACGCGGCCCTGCAGCATGCGGCCGGGAAACGCGTCCCCCGTGATGCGCACCGGTTGACCGTGGCGGATGCGTCCGATGTCGGCCTCGTCCGCGCGCGTCTTGACCGCCACGCCCTCGAGATTGCCAAGCGCGAGGAGGATCTCCCCCTGGCCGATGGTGCTGCCGGCCTCGAAGAATCCGTCGCTGCCGGCGGCGCGCCCGGCGGTGGGCCGGGCGTTCGGCAGGATCACGATGCCGGAAAAGGGGGCATAGAGCTTCGCGCGGGCGACCTGGTCCCGCAGTTCGTCGAGCCGCAGGCGGGAGTTGGCCACGTCGTAGCGCGCGACCGTCACCCGGTCCTCGGTGGCGGCGGCGAGGACGTTGGCCAGTTCCTCCTGGGCGGACTTGAAGTCGCTTTCCTGCATGACAAACTGCTGGCGGGCGCTCTCGAGCGAGGACTGGGCGATGATGCCGAGCTTCGACAGCTGTTCCATCTCGGCCAGGTTGCGCTGGTTGGCCTCGTAGTTGAGCCGGGCCTTGAGCAGGTTGCGTTGCGCGCGGGCCACCTCGGGGCCGGCGGACCAGTCCTCGAGGCGGCGGAGCTCGGCCACGGCGCGGAAGTGCGCAGCCTCGGCGTTGCGCAGGTCCACCTCCGCCGCGGACGTGTCGAGGCGCGCGAGCAGCTGGTCCTTCACGACCAGCTCGCCGTAGGCGAAGTTCTTCTCGGCGATGCGGCCGCGCAGCGGGGCGGTGAGGTTGCGCACCTCGAGCGGCTCGATGTTGCCGAGCAGGACGATGCCCGAGCGCACGGGTGCCCGGCCCACGGTGTGCCAGGCGAGTGCGGGCGTCGCGGCGGCGGACTCGCCGGCGGGCCGGCTGCCGGACCCGCCAAGCCAGGCGAACAGGCCGATGCCGACAAACAGCGCCACAGTGGCGAGCAAGGCGGCAAGCCGGGTCTTCTGGATGCGCCGGTTGAGCAGCTCCTGCGCGGCGGCGCTTTCCTCGACCTGGAGGAACGCCCGGCGCAGCTCGGCGTGGTTGGCCTCGAGCTGCGCGTGCAACGCACGCTCGGAATCGTTCACCTGCTTGAGGTCGAGGAAGAGCCGCGCGTTCTCGATGGCAATGCCGGCCTGGTTGCAGATGGCGTCGAGCAGCTTCTCGTCGCGCGGGGTGAGCGGGCCGGACCGGCGGTTGATGAGCTGGATGACCCCGATGCGCCGGCCGGTGCTGTCGTTCACCGGGCGGGCGAAGATGTCGCGCGTGCGGAAACCGGTCTGTTTGTCGACGTTGGCATGGAAGCGCGGGTCCGCGTAGGCGTCGGCGATCCGGACGATCTCGCCCGTGGTAAAGACGTGGCCGGCGATCCCGCTGTGCGCGGGGATCCGGATTTCCTGCGTGCCCTGGGCCACGGGCGTCCACAATTCATCGCGCGCCGCCTCGTGGAGGAATAGAGTGCTGCGCTCGACGTCGAGGAACTCGGTGACGTGTTCCATGATCAGGATGAGCACCTGATTGAGCTCGCGGGAGGGCAGGCGGGGCGTGGGGTCGGGCTTGGGGATCAGGGCGGCGTGGCGGTGGTCACGACCTCCGTGCGGGCGGCCCCGGGCTCATGACCGAGTTCCTGGATGCGGATGCCCCAGACACTGAGCGTGGTGCCCAAGGTTTGCTCCAGGCTGGTCAGGGCGTTCAGGTAGGCGATCTGCGCGCCGATCTCGTTGAGGCGGGAGGTGACCAGGTCGTTCTGGAACGTGATGATCGCAAAATTCGTCGTGCGTCCCACCTGCAGCTTGCCTTTTTCGATCTCAAGCTTGCGCTCGGCCAGCTAGCGGGCGACCGCCGCGACCCGTGCGCGGCGCTGGGCGAGTTCCACCGTGCGCAGCGATTCCCGGACCTCGATCTCGATGTTTTCCGTAACCTCCGCGACATCCAGCGCCGCCTTCCGGTCGCGGATGCGTGCCCGCACATGGCCTTGTTCGCGGGTCAGGTCGCCGAACGGCATCTGCAGCGTGAGGCCCACGTTCCAGTTCTCGTTCAAGCGCGAGAAGGAGCGGTCCAGCGCGTTGGGAAAGGTGTGGTCGCTGCCGGTGAGCCGGTAGCCCGAGCTGAGGTTGAGCGCCCAGAGGCGGTTGTTGCGGGCGAGGGCCTCGCCGAGCTCCGCGGCCTTCTTCCCCTGCAGCACCTGCTCGTATTCCGGGCGGTTCTCGTAGGCCAGCCGCCGGGCGGTCTCGAAATCCAGCGCGAAATCCGGCACGTTGATCTCGTCCACCGGCTGGTAGACGGTGGACCGGTCCACGTCGAGAACCCGGACGAGGGCGAAGCGCGCGGCGTCGCGCAGGGACTGCGCCGTGAGGAGATTGAACTCCTGGTTGGCGATGTCGGCCTCGGTCTGGACGATCTCGACCGGCGGCAGGATGCCGGCGGACACGAGGGCGCGGTTGATGCGGAGCTGCTCGCGGGCGCGCGCCACGGCGGAGCGGCTGACCTCGACCTGACGCTGGGCCTGCAGGAGGTTTCGATAGCTGAACACCACGCCGGTGATGACGCCCATGACGATGCGGCGGTATTCCAGCAGGCTGGTGGCCTCGCTCAGGCGGGCGATGCGAAGATTCGTGAGGCCGGCCCCGAGGCCGCCGCCGCGCAGGAGCGGCTGATCGAGCTGCAGGTAAAGGCTGGAATCGTAGACCTTCGCCGCCGACGATGCCGCGTTGGTCGCGAGGTTGTTCCAGGTCAGGCCGAACCGCGCCCCGGTGGGGACACGCTGCGAAACCGCGGCCGTGACGGCGCCGGTCCGGGTGACGACCTCCTGGCCGTCCGTCGTGACGGGATTGTAGCCCACGCCCGAGGTGACGTCGAGGTTGGGCAGGAATTCATCCTCGGCCACGCGCAGGTCGAACTGTTGGGCTTCGCGGTCGAGGCCGGCCTTTTCGAGCGTGCGGTTGTTGAGGAGGGCGAGCTGGATGGCCTGCTGTAGCGTCAGCAACTGGCCGGCGGGCTCGGGTGGCGTCGCGGCGGAGGTCACCGTGTCAGTTTCCTGGGTCAGGCCTGACAGGACCGTGCCGAGAGACAGAAGAAAGACGGCACGCCAACGGTCCCTTCGTGAAAAGGGTTTCTTCGGGGAGTGGGAAAGGGGTACAACCCGGTCTGAAACCATGACGGAAACCACGTTTGGAAGCTAAATCCGTAGCGCGACAGCACCGGGCGTCCCGGGCATTGTCAAGGTTGCCTGCTTCATGGGAAAGATATTCCTCTCAGGAAAGCTGGCGGCGGTATTCCGAGGGCGTCATGCCGTGGCGCCGCCGGAAGGCGGAGGCAAAGACGGACGGGCTCTCAAAGCCGGCGGCGTAGGCGATCTCGCCGAGCGTCAGGCCGGGCTCGGGCATGAGCTCGAGCGCACGCTCGAAGTGCAGGCGCTGGGCCTCGGCATAGACCGAGGTGCCGAGCACGGCCCGGAAGCGCAGCTCCAGCACGCGGCGGGTCACGCCGGCGGCCCGGGCCACGTCCTCCACATAGATGGTGTTGCCCACATGTTCGCGCATGTGGTCGAGCGCGAGCGCGACGACCTCGTCGTCGACGGCGAAGCGGTCGGTCGACAGGCGTGTCACAATCTTCTGCGGGCTCACCAAGGTCTCCCCCGGCGGCGCCGTCTTCCCGTCCATCATGTCCTGCAGCAACCCGGCCGCGAGCAGCCCGATCCGCTGCGTGTTGAGCTGGATGCTCGTCAGCGCGACGTGGGCGAATTCCACGCGCGCGAGGTCGTTGCCCACGCCGAGGAGGGCGACGTCCTCGGGCACGCGCCGGCCGACAAGGGCGCAGGCTTCGTCCAGCTCGAGGGCCACGCGGTCGGTGAAGCCCAGGATGCCCACGGGACGCGGCAGTTTCTGCAGCCAGGCGGCGAGGCGGGCCCGCGTGGAGTCGGAGTAGGGGGCGTTCTGGTCGCCCTGCGGCAGGATGTGCTGCGGGATGGGCGTGGTCACCCCGAGACGGCGGGCCTCGGCGCAAAAACCCCGGTAGCGCAGCATCGAGCCGAGGTGCGTGGTATTGCCGCAGTAGGCGAAATGCCGGTAGCCCCGGCCGTGCAGGTGACGCAGGGCCATCTCGCCCACGCGGAGATCGTCGGTGTTGATGAGCGGCAGGCGCGGGGTGGTGATCTGGCCGGAGACGTTGACGACGGGCACGCCGAGGGAGGCCAGCACTGCCTCGTTACGCCGCGTCGCCACGCGTGCGATGATGCCGTCGGGCCGCAGCCGCCGCAAGGCGGCCGGGTCATAGGCCCTGGGATCGCTGAATTTCAGCACGGTGATCTCCGGTCGCTGGTGGAAAAACCGGGCGATGCCGCGCAGGACGCCGCGCCCGTGCTCGGTGGCGAGCGAGAGGTAGGCGGCGATGCGGCGGGGTGGAATCATGGCGGTGCCGCGGAGCCTAGCCGGCATATTCGCAAAATATAAACTCTTTTTCGCAATATCCGGTATACGCGTCACCGGGTTCCCGCTATGCTTGTTCCCTCACCCCTAA
>CAYWNX010000234.1:0-4834 GCA_964459735.1 uncultured Dechloromonas sp.
CCGCCATTGCGATGCCGATCCCCGTTCCGATAGCGAACAGCGCCTCCTCCAGTGACACGCCTTCCTCGCGGCTGAGGATAAGATTGCAAACAGCCACAGTGTTTGGATGCAGCTCCGGCACCTGAATTGCGACCTCGCTCATGCCGCCACCGCCATTTCCGTCTCGGCGGGCCGCGCCCATTCGATGACGACGCCGAAGAAGCCCGCCTTAAGCGTCTCGGGGTGGTGATCCCGCCAGAAGCTCCACATATCCACCGCATCGGCGAACCCGTCGCGGATGGCGAAAGCGTCCAGGTCAAGGCAGGGGATGCCGTCGACGCGGACCCGGGCGATCTCGCCCTGACGAAAGGCGATCTCGATCGGCATGATCTCCAGGCAGGGCACGTCGGGCAGGATGCGCTGGCAGTGGGCGGTCCGCATCCCGGTGTAAAGCTGCAGCAGCTCGCCCTTGCGGACGTGTCGCCGCTGCCCATGCGCCCGAATGGTCTGCGTCTTCATCCCCTGCCGGATCGGCTCAACGAAACGCGGGTTGAAGCTGTAGGCCACCATCACTCACCCCCCTCCTGGTCGCGGATGCGGCGTGGGCATTCAGGCAGCGACTGCAGGCTCTCTTCGCGCGCCTGGCACTGCTCATAGGCCTTGACGGGGTCGCGCAGCCAGGCCGTCCCGACGCGCATCTTGCCGTCGATCTGGCAGCAGTAGCCGTAGTGGATGGCGACCGAGGGCGCGACCGGGTCGCGGTCACTGGGGGCGGGGCTTGCCATCGGCGGCGAAACCGCGGGCGGCTCCGGCGGTGGCGGCGGCTCACAGCTGCCGTCGTTGCAGGCCAGGGCGGGTGCCGCCAGGAAGGTCAGGGCGAGGACGGTGAAGATCGGGGAACGGGTCATGTCTGTCTCCTGCGAGGGAAGGCGGCCCCAGCCAAGCGGCCGGGGCCAGATCGATCAGCGGTTGGCCTCAAAGCAGGTCCAGACCACTTTCGGGTGGCCCTCGACGGGGTTCTGGTCGCTGTCCTCCAGCGTCAGCGCCTCGAACTGCGCTTCCAGGCGCTCTCCGGCGGCCTCGCAGGCCTCGGTGGTGTCGTAGGGCAACTGGACGGTGCCCCCCTCTCCGCTCGTCTTCAGAAGGGCGATCAGCAGCGCGGTGGCGATTGCAGAAGCGTTCATGTGAAAGGTCCTTTAAGCAGGGGTTGAAGGTTGGGAATGACCGGGTCTTCACGTCGCAGGCCGGTCGCCTGCCTTCACCGCCGCGCCCTGGGTTCCAGCCGGGGCGCGGCGGAGCTTTCTCAGGCCTTCTGCTTGGCGGCCTTGAAGGTCAGGACGTCACGCGCGGCGACCTCGACCGGCTGGCCGGTGCGCGGGTTCCGCGCGGTGCCAGCGGGCTTGTGCTTGACTTCGAAGGTGCCGAAGCTCCGGATGATCAGCTTGTTGCCGATTGCGAACTGGCTGATGCCCTCCAGAACGGTGTTGATCCAGAGCTCGGCCGTGGCCTTGCTGACCTCGTGCTTCTGGGCCAGGGCATTGATCAGGTCGGTCTTCGATGCTTGCGGTGCAGACATTGCAGTTCCTCGTGATGGTCGCGCCTCAGGCGCGGGGGGACCCCGGCGGACCATCCGCCGGGGGAATGGGTCAGGGAATGAAGACGCCCAGGCGCTCGCCCGCGATCAGCAGGACCAGGCCAAGGCCGATGGCAGCGAGGGGCAGATTCCGGAACCCGGTGAAGGCCCCCGCCGCAAACCCCGCGCCGAAGAGAAGCCAGTCAGCCATGATCACACCTTCGCCAGGTCGATGCTGACCGCCTGCCATTGGCCGTCGAAGGTCTCGCGGCGGTAGCAGCGGACATAGGTCTTGGACCCCACCACTCGCATCGCATCGCGGATGGCCTCCATCGCGCGCGTCCAGCGCGGGTCCTTGATCTCCAGCCGCAACAGCATGAATATCTCCGAGCGGTTGATCTGGCCTTCCTTGTCGGTGTTGAAGGCGCGGGTGACGATGGCGCGGATCTCGTCGCGGGCACCGGCGGCCCACTCGTTCAGGCACTCGTCCACCAGCGTCTTGGCGATCTGCAGCTCGGGGCCGAAGACGATGTTGTCCGCGACCTGGACCTGCACCTTGAAGAGGCCGTCAAAGGTCATCAGGGTCTTGTTGCCCTTCACGCCCCCGACGCTCGTGCCGTACTCCTGCGCCAGCAGGGCATCGAAGACGCCGATGTCCTCGAAGGTGTGGGCCTTGAACCGCGCCACCTGTTCCGACAGCGCGATGGCATAGCCCATGATCTGCCGGACCACATCGTCCTGCAGCTGATCCTGCGGCTTGATCATCGACAGCGGAACCAGCGCCCCCTTGCCGTCGCGCATGTGCTCGCGGCCATCCACCTCAACGACCGGGCTGGGGATCGGGGCGGGTTTGAACTCACTGGCCATCAGCGGCCTCCTTGGTTGCGGTGAAAATCAGTCGTGCGGGCGGGGTTTCGCCCGGCGGGGTGGCGATCAGGCCAAAGGCCAGAAGCGTTCCGGTCATCGCCGCGATGTCGTCGATGCTCAGGGAGGTGATCCCCCGGATGTCGTCGCGGCAGACCCGACCGACGGCGCGGGAGGCGACCTCAAGCATCTCGCGCTCGGTCCAGCTGGTGACGGCCGGCAGGGTCAGGCGCGGCTCACGCATGGCGGGCCTCCGGCGACGCCGGTTGCAGATGGCGCTGCAGGACACCGGCTGCGGCAGCCCGCGCCTCGGCATCATTCAGCTCGGGCGACTGCAGGATTGACAGGGCCACAAGGCCAGCCGTTGCCTCGGGCGCGGCCTCGGCAGTAAGCGTTGCCCGGATGATCCCGTCGCGCTGGCTACGCATCCGGTCCCGGTACTCGTAATTGGTGGCGATCCGGTCGGCGACCTTGGCGATCCCCTCATGCACCGTGGCCATGTCCCGCCCGCCAAGGTGCCGCCCGATGTCCGACTGCGACAGCACCGTCAGCTGGCGCATGAGATACATCAGCTCATGCCGAAGGCGGGTGACGTTCTGGGTATTCGACGGTCCGGACAGGTCCTCCAGCTGGACCGCGTTCTGGCGGCAGAAGGCGGCCATGATCTGCGACGGGCGACCGTGCGCGATGAAATGCTCACTCATCGGTGGGCCCCTTCAGATAGATCGGGCAGGCCCGGCAGGCCCGGAACATGCGACGGCGGGTCGGGTTGCCGGGGGCATAGACCCGGGCCTTCTCGCGCCAGTCCTGGCATTCGTGCGTCGGCACCGTGCCAAGGCCCGGGCACTCGACCCGGCCGTTCAGAAGGACGCCGCGCACCCGCTCCTCGACGTTCTGGTAGCTGCCCGGATATTTCTTCCGCAGCACCTGGCTGACCACGGCACCGGACCGGCCCAGCTGCTTGGCGACGGCCGACTGGCTGGACCGCTGGCAGGCGACGGCCAGCGCCCGAACCCAGTCGGGCAGCGGTGCGCCCCAGCTCTCCTCGGCGGCGGCGGTCAGGTCGGGGGCGTTCACTGCGCACCCCCAATCACAGTCACCGTCTCGGTGTTGTCATCGACCACAGCCCGGACACGCTTCGCACGGGGCGGACGCGGCCCGGTGTTCTTGACCAGCCGGTAGATCGCCAAGCGATTGCCGGGGATCGCCTTGCGGGCCACCGTCAGATACTCCGCGCCCAGAAGAGCACGGCAGTAGTCCTGCGCCATTTCCAGCGTGACTTCGGTCGCCTCGGTGGCCGCATGTGCGGCAAGCTCGCGTGGGCTGAAGCTCTTCAGCTGCCGCATCGCGGTCCACATGTTCTGCTCGGGCGAGCGGGTCTTGACGACAAGCGCCAACTTCGAGCTGTCCTTCACGCGCCAAAGCCATGCCGCACCCTGCTTTTGCTCGACCTCCTCGATCAGCCCGACCTCGATCCAGGCGCGGACCCGGTTGCGTGCCCATGTCATCGATTTGTCCATCCTCTTGGCAAGTTCGGCATACCCGAACCGATCAAGCGTCGAGGCGAAGGCCAAAGCGGCATCATCCATCGACTGAGACTCCTTGGTCCAATCGTTGGTCATGCCGCCCTCCCGCGCCGCTGAACCGGCGCAACTGCACCGCGCCGCAGGGTCGGCGGCTCACCGGTATGGAAAGCGTTGTTCGCCCAGTCGGATTTGGTGACCCGATCAAGCCCCCGGATCGCCGCGAACTCGGCGATGGCGGCCAGGTTGGTGCTGATGTAGCGCATCGACGCCTTCGAGGCGGTCAGGACGGCCTCGCGCAGGTCAGGCGTGATCTCGACGCGCTGCGCATAGATCCGTGCCAGGTGCCCCACATCTTCCAGCGTGGCGGGCTCGGCCTCGATCCAGGCCAGCATCCGGCCATGCACCCGTTCCCACTGCTGCAGCTTCTGCGGCAGCATCTCCTCGCCCATCAGGATGACCGGCGCACCGGACTTGTCATGCAGGTGGCGGACGGTCTCGATCATCCGGGTGGTCAGGATCTGATCCGCCTCGTCGATGATCAGCGGTCGCCCGGAAACCGCCAGCTCCTGCGCGCACTGGTCGAAGAGGTCCGTCACAAGACGCCGGGGCTTCAGGCTCAGCTCCGTGGCGATCATCTCGAGAAGCTTCTTCACCCCGCCCAGGGGAACCGCCTCGATGTGGCAGGTGTTCATCGTGTTCGTGCAGTAGATGCCCGCTGTGGTCTTGCCAGAGCCAGCCTTGCCAAAGAAGCAGCTCATCCCGGGCAGGCCATGCGCCCGGTTCAAGTTTCGGTCGATCAGCGCACTCAGCCGTGCGACGTTCGCCAGCGGCGCGACCGTGTTGTAAAGTGTCCCTGCGTCTGTCATTCTTTCCCTCTGCTCGTTATCCGCCG
>CAYWNX010000235.1:0-4824 GCA_964459735.1 uncultured Dechloromonas sp.
AGTGCCGCGTTTTGCCTTTGAGAAATTCCCGCAGGCCGATTCGACGCTTACGACGCAGATGAAATCGGTCGGCGAGGTCATGGCGATTGGTCGCACGTTCCAGGAGTCGCTGCAAAAAGCCTTGCGCGGCCTGGAGGTCGGTGTCGATGGCTTTAATCTGAAGTCGGTCGATCCGGAAACCATCGACGAGCAACTGGCTCGCCCGACGCCGGACCGCCTGTGGTATGTCGCCGATGCCTTCGGTGTCGGCATGTCGATCGAGAAGGTCTTCGATCTGACCAAAATCGACCCGTGGTTCCTGGTGCAGATCAAGGAACTCGTTGATCTTGAATTGGAAATTGAAAAACGCGATTTTTCGACGTTGACCGCAGAAGAGTTGCGTTTCTTGAAGCGTAAAGGTTTTGCCGATCGTCGTTTAGCGCATCTGACCAAAATCAGCGAAACGGCAGTGCGTGAGCGTCGCCACGCGCTTGGCGTGCGGCCTGTCTACAAGCGTGTCGATACCTGCGCGGCCGAGTTTTCGACCGGTACGGCTTATATGTACTCGACCTACGAGGACGAGTGCGAGGCCAATCCGACCGACAAGAAAAAGATCATGGTGCTGGGCGGTGGCCCGAACCGTATCGGCCAGGGCATCGAATTTGACTACTGCTGTGTTCATGCGGCGATGGCGATGCGCGAAGATGGTTACGAAACCATCATGGTCAACTGCAATCCGGAAACCGTTTCTACCGATTACGACACTTCAGATCGCCTCTACTTTGAGCCGCTGACGCTGGAAGATGTACTGGAAATCGTTGCCATCGAAAAGCCGGTCGGCGTCATCGTCCAGTACGGCGGTCAGACGCCGCTAAAATTGGCGTTGGCCCTCGAAGCGAACGGGGTGCCAATTATTGGTACGTCACCGGAGTCGATCGATATCGCCGAAGATCGCGAGCGTTTCCAGAAGTTGCTGCACGATATTGGCCTCAAGCAGCCGCCCAATCGTACGGCGCGTACTGAAGCCGATGCACTGCGTCTGGCCGTCGAGATTGGTTATCCGCTGGTTGTTCGTCCGTCATATGTGCTTGGCGGTCGGGCCATGGAAATTGTCCATGAGCAAAAAGATCTGGAGCGTTACATGCGCGAAGCCGTCAAGGTTTCCCATGATTCTCCGGTTTTGCTTGACCGTTTCCTGAATGACGCCTGCGAAGTTGACGTCGATGCACTTTCCGATGGCGTCGAAGTCATCATTGGTGGCGTCATGGAGCACATCGAACAGGCGGGCGTGCATTCGGGCGACTCGGCCTGCTCGCTACCGCCGTATTCGCTGAGCGTTGCAGTGCAGGATGAACTGCGTCGTCAGACCAAGTTGATGGCCAAGGCCTTGAATGTTTGCGGGTTGATGAACGTCCAGTTTGCGATCAAGGATGAAGTCGTCTACGTGCTGGAAGTGAATCCGCGTGCCTCACGCACGGTGCCCTTCGTTTCCAAGGCAACCGGCATGCAGCTGGCGAAAATTGCAGCGCGCTGCATGGCTGGCCGTAGCCTGAAAGATCAGGGGATTGCCGGTGAAGTCGTGCCGCCTTACTTCTCGGTCAAGGAAGCGGTCTTCCCCTTTGCCAAGTTCCCGGGGGTTGATACCATTTTGGGTCCCGAAATGAAGTCGACCGGAGAAGTGATGGGCGTTGGCGTGACCTTTGCCGAAGCTTTCGTCAAATCTCAACTGGCGGCCAGCGTCAAATTGCCGTCTTCCGGCAAGGCTTTCCTGTCCGTCAAGGATAGCGATAAGGCGAAGGCGGTTGAGATTGCCCGACATTTGCATGAGGCTGGTTTCCAGCTGGTCGCAACGCGCGGTACTGCGCATGCCATCGAAGCTGCCGGGTTGCCCATTCATATGGCCAACAAGGTCACTGAAGGCCGTCCGCACATTGTTGACATGATCAAGAACAACGAAATTTCCTTGATCATCAATACCGTTGAAGAAAAACGCTTGGCGATTAACGACTCGCGTTCCATCAGAACCTCCGGCCTGCAGGCGCGGGTGACGATGTACACGACAATCTGGGGGGCCGAGGCAGCTGCTGAAGGTATTCGCAACCGGGGTGAGCTCGTGGTCTATCCGATTCAGACGCTACACAAACAGCTTCACTAAAACCCATTTAAACCGCCGGGCAGCCCCGTTCGGGCGCCGGCGGTTTTGCTTTTGCTGAAAGAAAAAATGAGCAAAGTTCCGTTGACCGTAGCTGGTGCTGAAAGATTGCGTGAAGAGTTGCATCGACTCAAGACTGTTGATCGTCCAAACGTAATCGCCGCCATTGCCGAAGCGCGTTCGCATGGTGATCTTTCCGAAAATGCCGAATACGATGCCGCCAAAGAGCGCCAGGGTTTCGTCGAGGGGCGTATTCAGGAGGTCGAGGGCAAGCTCTCGAATGCCCAGGTAATTGATCCCAAGCTGCTTGATGCCGATGGCCGCTGCGTCTTCGGGGCGACGGTGGAGATTGAGGATCAGGACTCGGGCAATAGCGTGACTTATCAGATTGTTGGCGAGGATGAGGCCGATATCAAGGTCGGTAAAGTTTCAGTCAGCTCGCCGATGGCGCGTGCACTGATCGGCAAGTACGCCGGTGATATTGCACAGGTGCAGGCGCCGGGTGGTATTCGCGAATACGAAATCATTGATGTTCGCTACGAATAAGGATTTCGTGCAACCTGCTCAGGCAAATGCTACATCTGTGGCTAGGTTTTTCAGCATAATGCTTTGACGCCGAATATTCAGGATCATGCGCAAGTTCTCTGAAGCCCTCTATCTTGTCGCCATCACCCTATGGGTTGGCGGCTTGTGGGCGATTGGTTATCTGGCGGCGCCAATCCTGTTTTCCAGCCTTGGTGATCGTCAGTTGGCGGGGATGATCGCTGGCAAGCTGTTTGGCCTGATTGGCTGGGTCGGCCTGGGATGTGCTGGCTACTTGCTGATTTTCCTGCTCGCCCGCTTGGGGGGCAGGTTTTTTCGAAGTCCAGTTTTCTGGCTGGTGTTGCTGATGCTTTTGATGACAGTTGCCAGCCAGTTTGGCATCCAGCCGCTCATGGCGCAGTTGAAAGCCGATGCCTTGCCGCGGGAAGTGATGGAAAGCGTACTGCGCGACCGCTTTGCCACTTGGCACGGTATCTCCAGCATCCTCTATCTGCTACAGAGTTTGCTGGGGTTGTGGCTGGTCGTTTGGTCCAATCGAGGGTTGAAGTAATCAGCCCTGAAAGCTGCGTTTGGTGCGCCGCGGCTCGCTCGCCGGACCGCGCGATTTTGAGTTGTTTGCAGCGTTGACCGCAGCATTTTTGGCCGGGTCAGGACGGTAAACGATAAGCAGTTTGCCGATATGCTGAACCGGCGCGGCGCCAAGTTCGCTGCAGATTTGCGCAAAATAGGCTTCGCGGTTTTCGCGGCTGTCGCCGTACACGCGAATTTTGATCAGTTCGTGGGCTTTGAGGCAAACCTCAATCTCCTTGAGTACTGACTCAGTCAGGCCGCTTTCGGCAATCGAGACGACAGGATTGAGATTATGAGCACGAGCTCGCAATTCGCGGCGCTCGTCGGAGGATAATGGCAACATGAGAAAACCTTTCAAAAACGGCATTTTACCGAATGGCTAGAACCAGGACCAGTAAAGCTTGGATGCGCGAGCATTTCAACGACCCGTATGTGCAGCTCGCCAGGAAAGAAGGTTGGCGTTCACGTGCAGCTTTCAAGCTAATGGAAATTGACGACAAGGACAAGTTGCTGAAACGGGGCGAGGTGGTGGTCGATTTGGGCGCTACCCCGGGTGGCTGGTCACAGGTTGCCGTCAAGCGCGTCGGTGACGGTGGCTTGGTGTTTGCACTTGATCTACTGGAAATGGAGCCAATTCATGGGGTCGAATTCATCCAGGGTGATTTTCGCGAAGATGATGTTCTGGCGAAACTGAAGGAAAAGTTGAATGGCCGTCAAGTCGGGCTTGTAATGTCCGATATGGCCCCCAATATGTCTGGAGTTCCTCTAGTCGATCAGGCGCGAATCATGCACCTTGCCGAACTGAGTCTTGAATTTGCCTTAGCCCATATGAAACCTGATGGGGCTTTTCTGGTCAAAGTATTTCAAGGAACGGATTACGAGAATTTTTTCCGTTCGATGCGTGAGGCGTTCAAGACGGTTGTCGTGCGTAAACCAGATGCCTCGCGGGATAGGAGTGCGGAGCTTTATTTGCTCGGTCACACATTGCGCTGAAACTTTTGTTTAGAATGGCGCTTTTATCGCTCGAAGCTGTAGAAGGAGAGCAAGCTTGAACAATACGTTCAAAAACCTCGCAATCTGGTTGGTCATAGGCCTTGTGCTGATGACGGTATTTAATCAATTCAACACCCGCCAGGTCGCCCAAGGTTCCATCGAATATTCCCAATTCATCGAAGAGGTGAAGCAGGGGCGTATCAGTAAAGTGGTGATGGAAGGTCGTACCTTGAAGGCTACGACCACTGAAGGAAAACGCATCACTTCCTATGCGCCGCCTGATCTCTGGCTCGTTTCTGACCTGCTGAAAAATGGCGTCAAGATTGAGGCCAAGCCGGAGGAGGAACAGTCCTTCCTGATGAGCCTTTTTGTCAGCTGGTTCCCGATGCTGCTGTTAATTGGTGTCTGGGTCTTCTTTATGCGTCAGATGCAGGGCGGTGGCAAGGGTGGTGCCTTTTCCTTCGGCAAATCCCGCGCCCGGATGACTGACGAAGCGCAGAACACCATTACCTTTGCGGACGTCGCCGGTTGCGACGAAGCAAAAGAGGAGGTGCAGGAATTGGTCGATTTCCTGCGCGACCCATCAA
>CAYWNX010000236.1:0-4803 GCA_964459735.1 uncultured Dechloromonas sp.
TTTCCGTGACGAAGTGCTGCCCTACTATGCCGGCGACGACGAAAGCGCCCGCCACCTTGCCGCCAACGATTTCAAATACTGGGAACTGATGCGCCGCGCCTGCGAGCGTGGCTACAAACTCTTCGACTATGGCCGTAGCAAGGAAGGCACCGGCCCCTATGCCTTCAAGAAAAACTGGGGCTTCGAACCGCAGCCGCTGCATTACGAATACTGCCTCTACAAGCGCGATGCCATTCCCCAGAACAATCCCAACAATCCCAAGTACAAACTATTCATCGCCGCCTGGCAGCGCATGCCCATCGGATTGGCAAACTGGCTGGGGCCGCATATCGTTCGCAATCTCGGTTAGTTACGACGATGGCCAACATTCTTTACCTCGTCCATCGCCTGCCTTATCCGCCCAACAAGGGCGACAAGGTACGCTCGTATAACCTGCTCAAGCACCTGCTCAAGCATCACCACGTTTTTCTCGGCACCTTCATCGACGATCCGGAAGATGCCGAGCATATCGCCACCTTGCGCGGTATGTGTGCGGATATCCACGTCGCAAAACTCAACCCGCGCTTTGCCAAAATCCGCAGCCTGAACGGTCTGCTCGCTGATGAGCCCTTGACCCTGCGCTACTACCGTGACGCCGCGTTGCAGAATTGGGTCGACAAGACCTGCCACAAGCACAAAATCGACGCAGCCGTTATCTTCTCCTCAGCCATGGCGCAATACGTCGAAAGCAAATCGCGCCTGCCCACCGTCATCGATTTTGTCGATGTCGATTCTGCCAAATGGACGCAATATGCCCCCAAGCATCGCTGGCCCATGTCTTGGCTGTACCGGCGAGAAGGCGAATATCTGCTCGACTACGAGCGCAAGATGGCGGCCCAGGCCGACCGTTCTTTTTTTGTTACAGAAGCCGAAGTCGCCCTCTTCGCCTCGCTTGCTCCGGAATGCGGCGTCCGGGCTGAAGCCATGTGCAATGGCGTCGATGCCGACTACTTCTCGCCTTTCCCCGCCCGCCCATCACCCTTTGTACAGGATGAAATCCCGATCGTTTTCACCGGCGCCATGGACTACTGGCCCAATATTGATGCCGTAACCTGGTTTGCCGCCGAAGTTTTACCGGATCTGCGCCAGCGCCTGCCGCAAGCCCGGTTCTACATCGTCGGCCGTCGCCCGACACCCGAAGTTCTGGCTTTGGCCCGTGAGCACATCATCGTTACCGGCACCGTACCCGAGGTCCGCCCCTATCTGCAGCACGCCGGAGTTGTCGTTGCACCGTTGCGCGTTGCCCGCGGCATCCAGAACAAGATTCTCAAAGCCATGGCCATGGAACGCCCGGTCATTGCCTCCGCCGACTGTGCTGCTGCGGTCGACGCCAAAAAAGGCGCGGAATTGATCACCGCGACTACTGCCGCCGAATTCATCGAGGCCATTGATACTCAACTGGCCAATCCCGATGCATCCATCGCCATCGGCCACGCCGCTCGTGCCCGGGTTGTCGAACGTTACAGTTGGGAAGCGCACATGAGCCAAATCGATCGCTATCTACCCGCTCTCGCCACAGGTCATTCCAGATGACTGCCGCCCCGCCACTCACTCAATCCTGGCGGCAAGCCCTCATGCTGCTGGTCGCACTGATCGGCTGGATAGGTTTTTGCTACTGGGAAACGATCGTTGCGATGGTCGGCATCTGGGAGCGCTCTGATACATACGCCCATGCCTTCGTCGTACCGCCGATAACCCTCTGGCTAATTTGGCGGCAACGGGCACACATTCTTGCCGAACAGCCACGCACCTCATTTTTGCTCGCCATCCCGGTTGCTTTAACCACCTTTTTCTGGCTACTGGGCGAGTTGACCGCGGTCAATGCCCTCACCCAGTTCGCACTGGTTGCCACACTGGTGCTCGCCATCATGGCGCTACTTGGCACTTCAGTCAGCAAGCGCATTGCCTTCCCACTCGCCTTTCTGTTCTTTTCCGTCCCCATCGGCGACTTCATGTTGCCGAAGCTTATGGAATGGACTGCTGCCTTTACGGTCCTCGCGATACGCGCCAGCGGCATCCCCGTTTATCAGGAAGGCCTGCAGTTCGTCATTCCTTCGGGCAACTGGTCAGTCGTCGAAGCCTGCAGCGGCATCCGCTACATCATTGCTTCAGTTACCGTCGGGACCCTGTTCGCCTATCTCAACTACGTTTCGCTGCGCCGCCGACTCATTTTTATCGCCGTCTCGATCATTGTCCCGGTCATCGCCAACTGGCTGCGTGCCTACATGATCGTCATGCTCGGCCACCTCTCCGGGAACAAGCTGGCGGCCGGCTTCGATCACCTGATCTACGGCTGGGTGTTTTTCGGGATAGTCATCATGGTCATGTTCATGATTGGTGCGCGCTGGAGTGAATATGCGCCAGAACCAGATGCAACAATCGCTCGTACAGTGGAACTCCCCACCAAAACCACGAACGTCTGGCTGGCCGCGCTGGCTGTCGCCCTCCTGGCCGCCGCTGGCCCGCTCGGATTTATCGCAATCAACAAAGCAGACCAAGCAACCGAACCTCACCTCACCGATCTCACAGCCCCCGCCGAATGGCGTGAAAGCAGCCCATTCGCCAGTTGGAAACCCGCTTACGCCAATCCCTCGGCAGAGTTACAAGCTGTCTATGTCCAGCAAGACAAACCCGTCGGCCTCTATATCGCCTACTACCGTAACCAGGATTACCAGCGCAAACTGGTCACCTCGACCAACACCCTGGCCGGCAGCACCGACCGTACCTGGTCAGTCATCGCGCAAGGCCTCACCCCTAGCCATCAGGATAGCCTCCCAAGCAACCTGCGCACCGCCGAACTACTCAGCAAGAACACCACTCCGGAAACCCGCCTTGTCGTGTGGCAGTGGTATTGGATCAACGGCAAGCTGACCACCTCCGACATCGAAGCCAAGCTCTACACTGCCCTCTCCCGCCTGCGCGGCCAGGGCGATGACTCCGCCGTCATCATGCTCTATACGTCTGACATCCATGCCGCCGAGACCCTGCCCGCCTTTGCCGGACAGGCTGCTCAGTCCATTCACCAGTTACTGGCCAGCACCCGGGCAGCACGATGACAAACGACCCCCGTCCGCTAGTCGCTCACGTCATGTACCGCTTCGACACCGGCGGTCTGGAAAACGGCATCGTCAATCTGATCAATCACATGCCGGCCGATCGCTATCGCCATGCGGTCATTGCCCTCACCGAAGTTACCGACTTCCGTAAACGCATCCTGCACGACGACGTTCAATTCATCTCGCTCAACAAAGCCCCTGGCCATGGCATCTGGCTCTACCCCAGGCTATTCAGGCTTTTTCGACAACTCCGCCCGGCTATCGTCCACAGCCGCAATCTGGCAGCACTGGAAGTCCAGTTCCCCGCCTGGCTAGCTGGCGTTCCGGTGCGCATTCATGGCGAACACGGCCGTGATGTCGGCGATCTGGACGGTTCCAATGTCACCTTGCAACGCGTCAGGCGCTTTTATCGCCCGTTCGTGAGCTATTACCTCGCACTCTCGCGTGATCTCGCAGAATATCTAACTGGTATTATTCGAATTCCTAACCATAAAGTGCTCCAAGTCTATAACGGTGTCGACTCAGTACGCTTTCATCCCGGCCAACCCGCTCAAACCGTTGCCGGCTGCCCCTTCTCGCGCCCAGCCCACTGGCTGCTTGGCACGGTAGGCCGCATGCAGACCGTCAAGGATCAACCGACCCTGGCCCGCGCCTTCATTCGTGCGCTGGAGATCGAACCTTCGCTGAAACAGCGTCTGCGATTGGTCATGGTCGGCGATGGCCCATTGCGAGCCGAATGCCAGCAGCTGCTCACCTGCGCAGGAGTCGCCGAACTTGCCTGGCTACCCGGTGAACGCGGCGACATCCCGGATGTCATGCGCGGCCTGGATTGCTTTGCTCTACCTTCCCTGGCCGAGGGCATCTCCAACACCATTCTCGAAGCGATGGCCTCCGGCCTGCCAGTCATTGCCACCAACGTTGGGGGCAATGCCGACCTCGTTAGCGCCGGCAGCACCGGCGAAATAGTGCCATCGGCTGACCCCGAAGCGATGGCGCAACAGATCGTCTTTTTTGCAACACAGCCAGATCTTGCAAAAAATATGGGTAGCGCTGGCCGCAGCGTCATCGAACAAAAATTTAGTATGGAAGCCATGGTCACCGCCTACCAGGGCGCCTACGACAAACTCATGCAGCGCACTGGCGTAACCCCAGTCGCAAACGCTGGCTCACTGGAAAACAGTATTCCCACTAAAGCAGAAGTCCACAAAGCTTCAGAAACTGCACCTTAAGTGCAATACAAATAAAAAATCAATCACCCCAAAAGTACCAACAGGAAACCCCATGTGCGGCATAACCGGCATTTTTGATATCCGAGGCAAACGCGACATCGATCGTGCGGTACTCCATCGCATGAACGAATCGCAATTTCACCGTGGTCCGGATGAAGGTGGGCTGCATCTCGAACCCGGCGTCGGGCTCGGCCACCGCCGCCTCTCCATTATCGACCTGTCCACCGGCCAGCAGCCGCTATACAACGAAGACCAAAGCGTCTGCGTTGTCTTCAATGGCGAAATCTACAACTATCAGAAGCTCATTCCCGAACTCCAGGCTCTCGGCCACACGTTTCACACCCGCAGCGATACCGAAGTCATCGTCCACGCCTGGGAATCCTGGGGTGAAAAATGCGTCGACCGCTTCCGCGGTATGTTCGCCTTCGCCCTTTGGGACCGCAACCGCGAAACCCTCTTCCTCGCCCGCGATCGCCTCG
>CAYWNX010000237.1:0-4791 GCA_964459735.1 uncultured Dechloromonas sp.
TGGTCAGCTGAAGTAGCCGTAGTGAATGCTATGGCGGCCTTGAATGTAGCTAAAAAGTAGTAAGTACTTTAGATGTCAGAACTACCTCCGCCTGAACCTAATAGGCGGGAGTATATGGGCCGAGTTTATCTCGGTCCTTTAACTATGGAGCAGGCTCAGGTTTATTGGGATGCTGGAGTTGGCGTACCACTAAATATAGTACCCTGGGAATACTGGGAAGATAAGGCCACAGGCTTTCCTAGGTTTGGGGAAGAGAACCTTGGTCGCGACTTCTAAGAACTGAGACTCTTTTATAAAGTGAAGCCATAGCTATTTTGTCTGGTGTGAACCAGGTATCAAGCATTGTTTCAGCCTGTTCTATTTTTATATCACCATTGGCCACGCTAAAAGCTAGGCCGTCTACAGTCATGTATTTCATAGTCTCAAGTTCCAGCTCTACTGGGTCTGGATCGCCTGGGTATATTTCTTTTTTCTTACTCATAAACATAAGCGTACACCTGTTACAATGTATTTGTCTACAAAGGAACGCCTAGTGTTCATAATCAGGGATACATGGCTGTTCGCCAGGCTGTGCTGGTACAAAGTACTACGGGCGGTATCAGCCCTCCCTCCTGGCTAACGGACAGGTCTGACCCCAGCCTATAATTGGGGTCTTTTTATAGCAATAAAAAACCAGCCCCCTCGCAAACGGGCTGGTTTCTTGTCCAACACCTCTGTGGACTCAAACTCACGAAAATTAGTATAGCAAAAGCATTATGCTAGTGCTATAACTATATTGAGCATTGCACTTGATCTTACAATGTAACACCTCCCAAACTCCACCTCACAAAGTCTCTCTCAAGGAACTTTTTATTAAAATACAAACCACTCTAAATAGGTCCATGCTCGCCTACAAAACCCCTCACCTAAAGAGGGGATTTTTTGTTAATTAAAACCGCCTCCGAGAATAGCAATTTGGAACGCTGTTATTGGTTGGAGGCGGTTATTGATATAACTCTAGCATAACAGGGGTGGATTGTCAATAGGAGTATAATTAGAAGGTTAAATAAGGAATTGTTTATCAGAAAACCTATGGTTTTTGAACTCCACTTTGAGGAGTTGCCTAGCGCAAAGAAATTTAAATACCGCCGGAAGTAATCTGGCGGTTTTTCATATCTGCTCGGAGCTTCCGGCGGATATTGTTACCAATCACTACTTCATAGGTTATCTCTATAACTGTAAGTTGCTCTTCGTTCTCTGGGTTGAACGCCAGGAGTCGTGCCTTGCGCTTGCCGGTAATAATCATGCCGAATAGAATTTGTACCGTAACTACCAACGGTATCTTCTCAGCTACTAGATCCTCGTGCTTTACCCCATTAAACGCTTTACACTCTAAAAGCCAGCCACCATCTATAGCGTCCGGACTGTAGCCAGCATTACTATATACGGTGTTAGTTACAAAGCCTGGTCGTGATACCTTACGATGATACCTGCGTTCATACTCACGGATAGCAACTGCCTCAAGGATCTGGCCACGCCTGGTATATTTATTACCCTCAAAATCGTTGTCACGCGGCATAGACTTGCCTTGTAGTAGTCTAAGAGCTTTAGAGCCAGTCCATTTATCTTTACGTAGCTTGTGCCACTTCGGACTGCCCTGCTCCACGTTGTGCCAAATTATCATGTACGCTTAACTTTTTCCTTCCCTGCTGCCAGGCCCGGTAGTCCTCTAGCAGCATATTACCTTTTTCAACATTACAGGGTTCGTGAGCAAGTTTATAATTACTCTCATCATCTTTACCATTTCTACACAGGGGTATCACGTGATCGATTGTAGCTTCAATCTTTTCCATTGGCTTATAACAAAGGTAGCAAATATCCCCATCGCGTTCCCAGAGCTTATCTCTAATTATACGTTTTTCGTGCTTGTGCCAGGCTTTACGAATCACTAATTCGCCATAATTATCAATGATGTATTGTTCCAATATTGGAATTGCCCACTCTAGCGCGCTAATTTCAGCTCTTTGACTTGGTGATTTATAAGGTACAGCTACTAATTGGCGTAGTCGGCGTTCCAACCTAGCTATACGATTTGTTTGCCTAGTACCACTTTCA
The DNA here is from genome assembly GCA_964459735.1 of uncultured Dechloromonas sp. GTDB lineage: Bacteria > Pseudomonadota > Gammaproteobacteria > Burkholderiales > Rhodocyclaceae > Azonexus. The sequence goes on from CAYWNX010000237.1 coordinate 2,095, forward strand.
TAGTTTCTCATAACATCATTTCCAGCTCACTCCTAACATCCGGCCAATTCTCCGGATATACAGTTTTAGCAAAAGACCAACTATTAAGCTTTTCAAGAGTATCTTTTTGAAGAGGTTTATAGGCAGCAGTCTCACTACCCTTAACTTCAATCGCAAGCCACAGACCCTCAAGTAGAGCAATAACGTCTGGGCAACCAACCGGTGTGCCGATTCCTGGTTTTGTTTTGATAACATAACAACCTTTCCCTTTTAAGTACTTGATAATCTTAGATTGGAGTTGTGCTTCGGTCATAATAAGTCCATTAATTCATCTACGGTTTTTTCTTCATCTATTGGTTCTGGCTCTAAAGCCTCAATACCTTTTTTTAATTTGGCCATAACTTCTTTATCTTCATGTTGAGGACATATTACTAAATCAGCTCGCTCACGCCAAGCTAGAGGTAGTTCAGTCCGGTAGCCAACCTCTTCAGCACCACACACGTTGCAAACGTGCATCATTGTACTAGCCAGCTCTTCATCAATTTTAAGCACGGCAGTAGTAAGTACTCCCTTCCAGCGTTGCAACAAAGCTGTTGTAGCCGAGGGCAGATATTGTTCTAGCACTCGGACTGTATCTAGCATCTCCTGTTCTACAGGACCAACATTATGAGGATTTATCATCTTCTAAGCTATCAGCTAGTGACTCTAGCCCTTTCTGACTCTGGGCAAAGCCCCGAATCCATATATTAGTCATTGCTTTATTCTCGGCTACATACACTCCCTTTTTGTCTAGAGTAGCATGGGCCGGTGCAATTGTTTCTGTGTAATTATCTATGTAAACGTCTTCACCACCTAGCAAAGTGATGGTCCTGGTAAGCTTGCCGTCAATTTGGTCAAATACCAACTCAACTGCTTTAAACCGGCCACGCTGTACCTGCTTCAATAGATTAGCTACTATAACTGATTTAACCATTGGATCATGTTCAGGAGTTTTGCCGGTATCTATCCGCCGCTTTTGAAGCCGTACTAGCCGTATAACATCCTGGGGCATTCTACGCATTTCCACTAGGGTTTCGCGGAGTTTTGCTGTTGCAGCGTTATAATTACTGGCTTTTTCTTTTTCAGCGTCTTCTGGAGCCTCTATTTGCCTAGTCCCAGGCTCTTGTTCAGTAGCCTTAATATATCGGATATAGAACTTTGGCACTTTTATCTCAACCGGAGTCTCCAACAGGCCGTCTACCCGGTCAAAGGCTAACTTGATTGAGGATATATCATCGGTATCGGCGCAAACTCTGATTAGCGAGCAGAGTACCGAATCATCAACGCTAGCCGTCTTATCAGTCTCCAGCGCCACAAATTCCGTCCAAGTTATGTGAATTAACTCTTCAAACCGGGACTTTAAACTAGCCACTACAGATTAGCCATTAACTGCTTAGTAAGCTCATCGGTGGTATCTTCTGAAGCTGTAAGTTCAATATCGCTGTCAGCTTTTTGGAACATACCCCATCGCTGAAGGGCATCTTTAAGTTCTTCTGGGTCCCAGTCTTCACAAACGTATCGGGTAATCAGCTTGCCGTCATTTGTTCGGAAGGATTTACGCTCATAGCCAATAATCTTAGCAGCGTGAGCCACAGACTTCTTGCCAAGCGGTGTTAAACTGCGTTCATCGCACCAGCGTTGGTAGTCTTTAGTTAAGTCGGTGAAGTTAGTGAAGCCCCAGATCTCAGTATCAAGTAGTTCTTGGAAGTAAGTCTCGGCTGTATTAACTTCTTCATCGTAGTCCTGCTTGGCCAGCAGCGTTTGTTCGCTGAATGCATAGCTATAATGGTTTTTTCTAATTGATACTGTAGTGGCCAGAATCTCCCCAAGTAAGTCTGATAAGAAGTTTTCCTTGGCAAATAGTTTTTCATCAAAGGTGTTATCCTGCTCAAAGCTAGCCTTGAATGGAATCGTGAAAGTACGCCGGCGCACACCCTGGGTTTTGTCTGCAAAAGTTGGGATATTATTAGCGTTAAAGATAGTGTGAACATTGCCATCAACCTGAGCGCCGTCCTGGCTGTTAAAACGGTGGACTGTGAAAGTACTGTGTTCGGCCAAGTTTTTATAACCGCCGGTGTCTTTCACGTGGCCATCATTAGACTCAAGGCACACATTCCCTAGCTTACCATTAATCATCGGGGTGTCGCGCTCATCTTCAATTTGTCGCACAGTTAGCTGACTAAACCATCGGTTGTGCGTATACGGAGCCTCGCTGCCGAACATAGCATATAGTGCTTTAAGGGTAGTAGATTTGCCGTTAGCGCCGTTGCCCAGAAACCAAAATACTCCAAACGGCTTTTTGTGCATGAATACTGGAGCAATAGCCTTGATAATATCATCGGCCAGCTTTTTGTCTCCAAGTGTCACCTCTTCTAGCCATTCCCGGTGGCTGTTGCCCTCAGTTGGACTAATGGTGGTAGCATAAATACAATCTTCAGCTGGAACTTCAGTAGTGAACTTCAGCTTCTTCATATCCCATACTCGGCCATCAGCCATAGCAATATAATGAGCATACTCAGTTAGATCATCGGAACTAGTAAAGAATAGGTGCTGCAAGTCCTTAACCTGGGTCTGTCGAATGCCAGCGCCGTGAACTGTGTAGCAAATCCTGGCAAAATCATCATAGGATAATGGTTCCCATGTTTGTTCTTCAGTTCGGTAAAGTACCGCACCCCGGAA
>CAYWNX010000238.1:0-4723 GCA_964459735.1 uncultured Dechloromonas sp.
CGCTTCGCCGGCTAATCCTGCCGGGTAGCCGCGCCCATCCCAGCGTTCGTGATGATTGCGGGCAATCTGGCTGGCAAAATGGAGCATCAGGTTGTCTTCGCCCATTTCATGCCGGGTACGGGCCAGCATGCTCTCACCCTTGATGGCATGCGTTTTCATGATTTCGAACTCTTCCGGCGTGTGCTTGCCCGGCTTGAGCAGAATGTGATCGGGGATGGCGATTTTGCCGATGTCGTGCAATGGCGAGGCTTTGGTAATTTAATCGATGTGCAGCGGTGTCAGGAATTCCCGGTCGCGCTCCTGCTTGCTGAGGTATTCAGCCAGCAAGCGAACGTAGTTCTGGGTGCGGCGAATATGGTTGCCCGTGCATTCGTCGCGAAACTCGGCCAGCGACACCATCACCCGGATCGAAGCCTCCTGCAGGTGCAGCACCTCGCTCACCTGACGTTCAACCTCGCGCTGCAACCAGGCACTCTTGTCTTCCAGAAAGGTTTGCCAGGCCATGATCTGCAAATGCGTCCGGACGCGGGCCAGAACAATGGATGGCGCAATTGGCTTGTGAATGAAGTCGACCGCACCCAACTCAAAGCCCAACTCCTCATCGGCCGTTTCCATCTTGGCGGTCAGAAAAATGATCGGCGTGCGGGCGGTTACCGGATCAGCCTTCAGCCGCCGGCATACCTCATAGCCATCCATTTCCGGCATCATGATGTCGAGCAGGATCAGATCGGGCGGCGCCTTTGCCGCCAGTACCAGCCCCTTGCTGCCGGTATTGGCCAGTTTGACCCGATAATTTTCGCGGAGCAGTTCGTTGAGCAAACTCAGGTTGGCTGGCGTGTCATCAATCACCAGTATGGTTGGGCGCTTATCCAGAATCATGACATATCCTCAGTTTCCGAAGTTTTGACGAGAGCGGCAAGCGCCTCTTCAAAGTTCCATTGGCTGATCGCCCGTTCAATGCGGGCCAACTGCAACGGCGTATATAGACCAGTCAGGCTGGCACGATGGTTGTTCCAGAGTACCTCGGCCTCGCCGTCTCCCTCGCTGAGATAGTGCCGCAACTTTGCCAAGACCGCGGCCTGATCGCTGGCGGCAAGCGAGAGGTGCCCGACGTCTTCCTCCAAACTCAAGCCGGCGAGCTTGCCGAGCAGCGGTTCCAGTAACTTTTCAATGGCAGCAAGCTCTCGGTTCGGCTCTACCAGGCCTGACCTGATCGCCGCCTCAAGATCGCTGGCGGCACGCTGCAAAGATGTCATGGCGAAAGTACCGGCCAAGCCTTTGAAGGTGTGCACCTGACGCCGCGCCGTTTCCAGATCGCCTTGCCCGAGGGCCATCCTCAGCTTGCTGACGAAGCCTCGGCTTTCCTCGACAAAGCGCCCTATTGAGCGGGCCAGGGAAGGAATACGTCCGTTAAAACGACGCAGCAGCAAGGAGCCATCCACCTCAGCCAGTGCCGACAGGGATTCAAAATATTGCGTTTCGGCGAAGGATCTCTCCGGTACGTCCCTGGGTAGGGGGGGCGGCAGAATCTGGCGCAGGTAGGGACGGAGCCTGGCAACCAGTTCATCCGGTTCGAATGGTTTGACGATATGGCCGTTCATTCCCTCTTCCATAGCCTTGTTAAGCTCAGGACCCGCCGCATGCGCCGTCATTGCAATAATCGGCAGATCCTTGAAACGGCTATCGGCACGCAAGCGCCGGGTGGCTTCGTGGCCGTTCATGATCGGCATTTCCAGATCCATCAAAACAACGGCATAGCATCCCGGATCTCTGGCCAGCAATAAATCCAGAGCCACCTGGCCGTTCGCAGCCAGATCGACGCTCGCCCCCCAGCCCTGCAGCATTTCACAGGCGACTTGCTGGTTGATTTCATTGTCCTCGACCAGCAGTATCTGCATCCCGCTCAGCAGGCCGGCATGATGAACGGCCGGTTCAGGGAGCTGACTGACTGGTCGGTCGGCGTAGTCAGCACATATCCGGCGCAGGACATTCGGCATAAGAGGCTTCTGGATCACTTCGCAAATACCGGGCTGTTTCGCCTCGGCACGCAGCAGCGAAATATCGGCAGCCGAGACGATAATGGTTTTTACCGGTAGCGGCCATCCGCGCTGACGCATCGTTTCGATCACTTCGCCACCGGACATCCCGGGCATCATCCAGTCCAGCAGCAGCAAATCGTAAGGCTGCCCGCGCTCATGGGCCGCCTGCAGTTGCAGCAGCGCTGTGGCGCCGCTCTCTGCCCCATCCACCCGCGGACAACCCATCTGACGCAGGATCGCTACCATGCTTTCCAGCGCCGCCGGATAGTCGTCAACCACCAGCGCCCGCTGACAGGCGACAGGTCCGTTATCAGGCGCCAGAGCAGTGCGCTGCGCGGTGGGCAACTGGACAACGAAATCAAAGCGACTGCCACGGTCGACGGCACTTTCAACCATAATTTTGCCGCCCATTGCCTGCGCCAGGCGCTTTGAAATACTCAGCCCGAGGCCCGTACCGCCATACTTCCGCGTCGTCGAACCATCGGCCTGGGTAAACTCCTGGAACAGGCAGTCGATCTGCGCCGCAGTCATCCCGATGCCGGTATCTTCAACGCGGCAAACGAGGGTCAACGATGCCGTATCGGCAGCGACTTCGCTGACCTCAAGGCGCACGTAACCGGCCTCGGTGAATTTGACGGCATTTGACAGCAGGTTGATCAGGATTTGACCGATCCGTAGCTGATCGCCAATCAACAGCGGAAAATTCTGCGGCAAACGGTAATCCAGAATCAGTTCAATCGGTTTGCTCTCGACACGCTGCTGGACCATGAAAAGAGCGTTTTGGACCACTGCCTCGAAATCGAAAGGTGCCGCTTCGAGCACCACCTTACCGGCCTCGATTTTCGAGAAGTCGAGAATGTCGTTGAGGATGCCGAGCAACGAACGGGCGGCGGCGTGAATCTTCGCCACGTAATCATGCTGGCGCGGCGGCAAGCCTGACTTCATGGCGAGATAAGCCATGCCGAGAATGGCATTCATCGGGGTGCGGATTTCATGGCTCATGTTGGCGAGAAAAATCGATTTTGCCTCAGTCGCCACCTCGGCCTTGGCTCGCGCCTGACGCAGGGCGCGCTCGGCAAGCTCGCGTTGCCCGAGATCGGCCTCGATCGCCGCCGCCATACTGTCAATTGTCATGGCCAGCGATTGCACTTCCGCGACACCATGCACATTCCCCACCCGCTCGCCATAAGACTTGTCCGACAACGCTCGCGCCGTCCGGTGCAGCATGCTCAGCGGATGAAGTAGATGTTTTTGCAGATAACGATAGCTGACCAGCAGCACAGCACAGGTACCCAACAGCAGGAAGATACCCGAGATGATCCAGTCACGAAGCGACTGCGCCACATTGGCCAGATTTTTAGTAGTGCGCTCGTCAACCATGGCGGATAGCGCCTCAACAGCAACCGCCAAGTCAGCCCGCAACCTCAGGTAGGGTGGCTGATGCAGCAATTGGCTGGCAAATTCCCGTTGCGGTTCGGCCTCGGAGACAAATTCACGCTTTTCCGGATCGTACAGCCCTTGCGTTGCCGCAAAGGCAATCTGTTCAGTTTGCTTCATCTGCTCGGTGATCTGGTGAATCTGCCGGACCAGCGCCAACTCACCGAGTTCGAAGCCCAACTGACTGGTTAGTTCAACCAGCGGCAGCAACCGGCCGCCGCTCGCCGCGACATAACCCTTGGCCCCGGCAATGACCTGCTCCCAGTATGCTGCCGGCAACTTCTTCGGGCGTGGCTTGCTGCCCTCACGAATTGCCAGAATGTCGTAGTAATAGATCAGAAAGCGCGGATTGGCAGTGTTAACGTAGGAACTGACGAGGCGCCCCAACAAATCAACCTCGTGGCGCACTTCATTCATCAGCACCATGGATTCCTGGCGTTGCTTGGCAACGGCGATGGCCTGGTTGAATGCCGACAAGGAACCGAGGGTAACCATGCCAATCAATAGCAACATCGCGGTCAGCGACAGGGAAACAATGAGAAAGGCCTTACGCAGATTCATCAGACTCGTTCAACAGGCGGCGAGCTTCAAGAACAACTTTCGCATCCGTTTTGGCTCCGGCATATTGTTTGATTCGGGGATACGAAATCATATGCCAATTCACTCACAAAAATACCATGTGCCGTTTACAAACCAAGCTTTCATTGGCCAACGGGTGGCAATCAGTCAGAATAACCACATGCCTCCTCACCTTTTCGGCTTATGGACAACCTGATCAAGGACAGCGCCACGCTGGAACTGTTCTGCTGGCTGGAGCCCGGCACCGAATTACCGGGCTGGGACATTCTCAAGGGCGGACCGTTCGGCGCCACTCTGGCCTCGCCCGAGGGCGGTGCACCAACGCCGGGTGACCAGCTCATCTCGGTACAGAACTACTTTGCGGAATATCACCTGGAATATTTCCGCCAGCGTCGCTACAACCAGTTTCCCAGCCGTCTGCATGCGCTGCTGCTGTTTGCCACGCGCACCGACGCAATGACCTTTCGCAGCAAGCATCCGCAGCGCGTTTTCGGCAAAAACCTGACCTGCGCCAAGACCAGCGGCGCGTACACCTGCTCCTTCCACGACGCCAGCTGGCTCGACTACCTGCGCCTGCCACACAGCCTCTCGCTGAGCGCCCTGGATGAAGTCGCCGAGTACTATTGGTCCGGGAAAACGGTCGAAGAAGTCGGCCTGACCTTCATGAA
>CAYWNX010000239.1:0-4664 GCA_964459735.1 uncultured Dechloromonas sp.
CGGTGTGCGTGGTGACCCGGAGCATCCAGCCAATCGCGGTCGTCTATGTACCAAAGGGGCGACGCTGCATCTGACGGCGGCGCCCACCTATCGCCTGCTATTCCCGGAAAAGCGTGCGATACGCGCTGGTAGTGGCCAACGCCTCTCTTGGGATGTCGCTCTGGACGAAGCTGCGACGCGCTTTGCCGAGACTATTCGGGCTCATGGCCCGGACTCCGTGGCTTTCTATATTTCCGGTCAGTTGATGACAGAGGACTATTATGTCTTCAACAAACTGGCCAAAGGGCTGATCGGCACCAATAACGTCGATACCAATTCGCGCCTTTGCATGTCATCGGCCGTTGCCGGCTACAAGCAGACACTGGGTGCTGATGCACCGCCTTGCAGTTACGAGGACATTCTGCAGGCCAAGGTGATTTTCATTACCGGCGCGAATCCTGCGGTGGCGCATCCGATCATTTTCCGGTACATCGAAGATGCCAAGGCGGCCAATCCCGATCTCAAGATCATCGTTGCCGATCCGCGTTTTTCCGAAAGTGCCGAAATTGCCGACCTGCATTTGCCCCTGAAACCGGGTACTGACATCGCCTTGTTCAATGCAATGCTGCATGTCCTGATCAACGAGGGAATGGTTGATCGCGCCTACGTCGATGCTCACACCAACGGCTTCGCTGCGCTGAGCGAGGTCGTCAAGAACTATTCGCCAGACACGGTAGCCGAGATTTGTGGCATTCCGGTGGCCGATATCGTCCAGGCCGCAACCTGGTTTGGTAGCAGCAGTGCCTCGTTGTCGATGTATTGCCAAGGCTTGAACCAGTCGGCTCATGGCACGCACAACAATGCCGGGATCATTCACCTGCATTTGGCGACCGGGCAGATCGGCAAGCCTGGCGCCGGCCCCTTCTCCTTGACCGGGCAACCGAATGCGATGGGTGGGCGTGAAGTGGGCGGCTTGTCCAACCTGATGTCGGCCCACCGCGACCTCGCCAACCCGGCACATCGCGCCGAGATGGCGCGTTTCTGGGGCGTGCCGTTTGTGCCCAGTAAACCGGGCAAGTCTGCGGTCGACCTCTTTAAAAGCCTGAAAACTGGTGAAATCAAGGCGGTGTGGATTGCCTGTACCAATCCCGCCCAATCGTTGCCAAATCAGGCTGCGGTGCGCGAAGCCCTGCAAACGGCCGAGTATGTCGTCCTGCAGGAAGCCTACGGCAATACCGATACCGCCGACTACGCTGATTTGTTGCTGCCAGCCAGTGGTTGGGGTGAAAAGTATGGCACGGTGACCAATTCCGAGCGCTGCATCACCCGTGTCATGCCGGCCGTTCAGGCGCCGGGTGAGGCGCGCCACGATTGGGAAATTGTGGTTGATTTCGCCCGCCGCCTGGGCCAGAAACTGGATCACGCCGGGGCCGAAAAGCTCTTCCCTTATACCGATGCCGAGTCAATTTTTAATGAACACCGCGAAAGCACGCGGGGCCGCGATCTGGACATTACCGGCCTGAGTTACGCCCTGCTTGAAGCCAATGGCCCGCAGCAGTGGCCATACCCGGAAGGTGCCGCCGCCGGCAAGCTTCGTTTGTACGAGGATGGTGTTTTCCCGACAGCCGACGGCAAGGCGCGTTTTGTCGCGATCGAACATAAGCCGACGGCCGACGCAACGACGCTTGATTTGCCGATCAGTCTGCTTTCCGGGCGCATGCGTGACCACTGGCATGGCATGAGTCGTACCGGGACGGTGCCCCGACTGTTCAATCTCGAAGACGAACCGCTGCTCGCCATGCACCCCTGCGACATGCGCCACCGCAGTCTGGAGTCCGGTGATCTTGTCAAGGTGAGCAATGGGCGGGGCGAAATGACCGTGCGGGTGAGCGAAGGTGCCGGCCTGAAAAAAGGCCGTGCCTGGATGCCGATGCATTGGGGCAATCAGTTCATGAATTCGCCGGGGGCCAACGCGCTTGCCTGCGATGCGACCGATCCCTACTCGCTGCAGCCGGAACTGAAGCACGCCGCGGTGCAGATCGCCAAGCTCAAGCTGCCGTACCCGCTGGCGGTGGTGCGCAGTTGTGACAGCCAAGTGGAAGCGCTTGAATTGATGCAACGTGTGCGTGTTCTCCTCGCCAGCTATCCTTATGCCACGGTTAACCTCTATGGCCGGAAGCGGCCGTTGGTGGTGTTTCGCGCCGCCGCCGAGGTGCCGATTGAAGCCGCTGTGATTGCCGAACTGGATCGGCTGTTCGGCATGGATGGCGACGAAGGCGCCATCGTTTATGCCGACGTCAGTCGCAGTGTCAGCAAAAAAGCCATTGCGCTGGAAGGGCGCCTGCTTGGCGTTCGACTGGCCGGCGAAACGCTGGCGCAGACCTGGCTGAAGCGGGCGATGGCCGAAGACGAACTCGGTGCCAACATGATCCGTTTTGCGCTGGCGCCCACTGCCAAGGCGCCGGGCAACATCGCGCCGCGCAACATCATCTGCAAGTGTGCTGACATCAGCGACGTTCAAATCCAGCAGGCAATCGCCGCCGGGGCTGATCTGCCGCAACTTCAGGACAAGCTGAAATGTGGCACTTTCTGTGGCTCATGCGTACCGGATATCAAGCGCATGGTGAAAGAATACGAAACAAAACAAGCTGCGACTGCCTGATCGCGGCGGGAGGAGACTATGAGTTACGGACAATACATCAGGGAAATTGGCCGCGGCGCCGAGGGCGCGCGCAATTTGTCGCGCGATGATGCTTGTCAGATCTATGCCGCGATGCTCGATGGTGGCGTGCCCGACCTTGAGTTGGGCGCCATTATTCTTGGCCTGCGGGTCAAGGGCGAGTCGCTGGATGAAATGCTTGGCTTTCTCTCTGCAGTCGATGGGCGCATCAACCGTCTCGAAATGCCGCAGGGTCGAGTCCGTCCGGTGGTCCTGCCTTCCTACAATGGCGCCCGCAAGGAAGCCAATCTGACGCCACTGCTCGCCTTGCTGCTGCAACGTTTCGGCGTGCCGGTGCTGGTCCATGGCTTGCTGGAAGGATATGGCCGGGTCACTTCCGGTTTGATCTTTCGGGAACTCGGCATCATGCCGACCGGATCGTCCATGCAGGCGCAGGCAATGCTGACCGAAAAGGGTCTGGCCTTCCTGCCGCTGACTGCGCTCTGCCCGGGTATTCACAACCTCCTCACCCTGCGTAGCCGGATGGGCGTGCGGAACAGTGCGCACAGTCTGGTCAAGTTGCTCAATCCGTTTGATGGTGATGCGGTGCTGCTGGCACCGGCAACCCACCCGGATTTCATCGAATTAATGCGTGAAATCCTGGTTGACCGCGGCGATCGCGGTCTGGTGCTGCGCGGCACGGAAGGCGAGCCCTTCGCCAACCCGAAGCGCCGGCCGCGCCTTGAATACGTCCATGATGGCAGGGTCGATACCTTGTTCGAGGCCGAGCACGAAAGCCTGCGCACGCTGCCCGATCTGCCGGATGCCGCCGATGTGGCGAGTACCGCCCGGTGGATACGGCGCGTGCTTGATAAAGAAATATCCCTGCCCAAGCCAATTGCCAATCAGCTCGCTTGCTGCCTCTACGCCAGTGGCTATGCCGAGGATTTCAATCAGGCCAAGGCCATTGTCGCAGTCGAGGCAACCGGGCTTCTGGTCGGTGGCAACTAGGAAATAATTCGCACCGGCTTGGGTGGTGGTGCCCGGTTTTGGTGCGTGGCTGCTACGGTCAACCGCCATAAATCAATAAAAATCATATAGATAGAGCGCTGGCACACTGATTGCAATAAGTTGTGCAGAACAGCGAAAAGGTTGCCAATGATGGCGGCACAATGGCAATGACGTCATGCGCTGATGTGAAATTTGCACCCTAAGGTGCGCGCAACGTTGGAGTCACAAATGAGCAAACCTCGTCTCGTCCTGATCGGCAACGGCATGGCTGGTGTCCGCACCGTCGAAGAGCTGCTGAAGATCAAACCGGATCACTACGACATCACGATCTTCGGTGCCGAACCCCACCCGAACTACAACCGCATCCTGCTTTCCCCGGTGCTGGCCGGCGAAATGACCGTTCAGGAAATCGTCCTCAACGAACTGGACTGGTACAAGGAAAAGGGTATCAAGCTGCATACCGGCAAGCAGATCAGCAAGATCGACCGCGTCAAGCGCAAGGTCATTGCCGATGACGGCACGGAAGAGGAATACGACCGCCTGCTGATCGCCACCGGCTCGACCCCCTTCATGCTGCCGATTCCCGGCAACGACCTGCCCGGCGTCATCGGTTACCGCGATATCAAGGATACCGATGAGATGATCGACGCCGCCAAGCTGCACAAGCACGCGGTGGTGATCGGCGGCGGCCTGCTCGGTCTGGAAGCAGCCAACGGCCTCAAGCTGCGCGGTATGGATGTGACCGTGGTACACCTTGGCCCGTGGCTGCTTGAGCGTCAGCTCGACGAAGTCGCCGGTCGCATGCTGCAGAAGTCGCTGGAAGACAAGGGCCTGAAGTTCCTGCTCGAAAAACAGACCGAAGCGCTGATTCAGGGCGAGTCCGGTCGCGTTGCCGCCATCCGCTTCAAGGACGGCATGCAGATTCCGGCCGACCTCGTCGTCATGGCCGCCGGCATCCGCCCCAACTTTGCGCTGGCCGAATCGTCCGGCATCTACTGCAACCGCGGCATCGTGG
>CAYWNX010000240.1:0-4651 GCA_964459735.1 uncultured Dechloromonas sp.
TCGGCCGCTGGAATTGGGAAAGCACGCGCGATGCCGAACTGGCACGCAGCGCGCTCCAGGCGGTCGGGCTGGAGCGTATGGAACAGCGGCAGATTCACACGCTTTCCGGTGGCGAGCGCCAGCGCCTGGCCATCGCCACCCTGCTCACCCAGGCCGCACCGCTCTACCTGCTCGACGAACCCCTGTCGCACCTCGACCTCAATCACCAGATGGCCGCGCTCGAACTGTTTGCCGGCGCGGCACGCGACTGCGGCGCCGGCGTCATCATGGTGCTGCACGACCCGGCACTGGCCCATCGTTTCTGCGATCGTGCGCTACTTCTCTATGGTGACGGGCGTACCGAATCGGCTGCGGTCGACGCGATTTTGACGGCAAAAACACTGTCCGAACTCTATGGCTACGGCCTGCGTCAGCTCGAAGACCGCGGCCATCGTTGTTTCATTCCGGAATAGAAAACATGGCAATTACCCACGAAGAAAGAATGCAGAAGAAAAAGGCCGTCATCGACGGCAAGATCGCCGGCGCCCAGGAAGAGCGCGGCGTACTGGTGGTCAATACCGGCAACGGCAAGGGCAAATCCTCGGCCGCTTTCGGCGTCGTCGCCCGCGCCCTCGGCCACGGCCTGAAAGTCGGTGTCGTGCAGTTTGTCAAAGGGCGCTCGGATACCGGTGAAGAAGCCTTCTTCCGCCAGCAGCCCAATGTCGCCTGGCATGTCGGCGGCGAAGGCTTCACCTGGGAAACCCAGGACAAGGAACGCGATGCCAAGGCGGCCCAGCAGGCCTGGGCCATCGGCTGCGAGCACCTGACCAACCCGGCAATCGGCCTGGTCGTCCTCGACGAAATGACCTACGCCTTCAAGTACGGCTGGCTCGAACTCGATGCCGTAATCACCAAACTGCTCGCCCGGCCGACGCTGCAACACGTCATCATCACCGGCCGCGCCGCCCCGCAGGCGCTGCGCGATGCGGCCGATACGGTGAGCGACATCGGCATGGAGAAACATGCCTTCCAGAGCGGCATCAAGGCCATGCCCGGCCTCGAATTCTGAGCCTGCGGCAATAAACTGCCGACGCCGGCGACGTTTCACCACGCCCAAGGAAAGACCTCCATGCCCGCCTGCCCCGCCCTGCTCATCGCCGCCCCCGCTTCAGGACAGGGTAAAACCACTGTCGCCGCTGCCCTCGCCCGGCTGCACACCCGGCAAGGCCGGCGGGTCACCGTCTTCAAGTGCGGGCCGGACTTTCTCGACCCGCAGATTCATGCCGTCGCCAGCGGTCGACCATGTCAGAACCTCGATCTCGGCATGTGCGGCGAAACCGATGCGCGCTGGCGGCTGGCCCGTGCCGCAGCCGATTCCGACCTGATCATCATCGAAGGCGTCATGGGCCTGTTCGACGGCACGCCGTCGGCAGCCGACATTGCCTGCCGCTTCAACATTCCGGTGCTGGCCATGATCGACGCCGGGGCGATGGCCCAGACCTTCGGCGCTGTGGCCCACGGCCTCGCCAGCTATCGCCCGGAACTGCCGTTTGCCGGCGTGCTGGCCAATCGCGTCGGCAGCGAACGCCACAGCGCCATGGCCCGCGCCAGCCTGCCCGCCGGCATGGGCTGGTTCGGCGCCCTGCCGCGCAACCCGGAAGCTACCTTGCCGGAGCGCCACCTCGGCCTGCTGCAGGCGGCTGAAATCACCGACCTCGAAAGCCGCCTCGACCTTCTGGCCGACGCTCTGACAGCCAGTGCCACGGTCGACCTGCCAAAACCGGTCAATTTCGCGGCGGCGCCAGCACCTGCCATTGCCCCCCTGCTCGCCGGCAAACGCCTCGCCATCGCCCGCGATGCCGCCTATGGCTTCATCTACCCGGCCAATCTGGAGACACTGACCAGGCTCGGCGCCGAGCTGCATTTCTTCTCGCCGGTCGCCGGTGATCCGCTGCCCGACTGCGACGCCGTCTGGCTGCCCGGCGGTTACCCGGAACTACACGCCGATCGCCTCAGCCAGAATCACACCCTATGGGCCACCCTGAACGCCCACGTCACTGCCGGCAAACCGCTGCTGGCCGAATGCGGCGGCATGATGAGCCTGTTCGAGGAAGTTATCGACAAAGCCGGTGTCAGCCATCGCTTCGGCGGCCTCTTGCCCGGCCGTTCAGTCATGCAAAAACGCCTGGCGGCGCTCGGCACGCAATTCACGGAGTTGCCGGAAGGCCGGCTATCCGGCCATACTTTCCACTACTCGAAAAGCGAAACGCCACTTGTGCCGCTGGTACAAGCCGTTACCGCCGATGGCCGAAGCGGTGAGGCGATCTACCGGCAGCAACGCCTGACCGCCTCCTACGTGCACTTCTATTTCCCTGACAACCCGGTCGCCGTCGCCGCCCTCTTCAGTTAGCCAAATACTTCGATTTTAACGAACGATAGCTGCGCTTTAATATCGTTTTTCCAGGCGCACCGAGAGGGTTAAACTACTGCTTGTAATTTTTCCACACGGAGACACACATGAAAAACTTTGCCCTGATGGCCGCAGCCCTGGTGCTCGGCTTCACCCTCAGCATCGGCGATGCCGAAGCCAAACGCCTGGGTGGCGGCAGCTCGTCCGGCATGCAGCGCCAGTCGGTCGCCCCGAGCGCCCCGCCGTCCGCCGCCAAGCCGGCCCCGACCGCTGCCCCCGCTGCGGCGCCGGCGGCACAACCCAAACGTTCGTGGATGGGCCCGCTGGCCGGTCTGGCCGCTGGCCTGGGTCTGGCCGCACTGGCTTCGCACTTCGGCTTTGGTGAAGGCCTGGCCAACATGATGATGATCGGCCTCCTCGTAATGGCTGTGGTCATGGTCATCGGCTTCTTCATGCGCAAGAAAGCCGCGACGGCGCAACAATCCGGCATGGGCGGCATGCAGTATGCCGGCGCCGGCGCTGACGTTGGCCGCCACACACCGAGCCAGCCGGACTTCCTGCCGTCGGGCACCGCTGTGCCGGGAATGGCTGCCGCGGCTGCAACGAACAGCAACCACATTCCGGCCGACTTCGATGTTGATGGTTTTGCCCGCAATGCCAAGGTCAACTTCATCCGCCTGCAGGCAGCCAACGACGCCGGCAATCTCGACGACATCCGCGAATTCACCACCCCGGAAATGTTCGCCGAAATCAAGATGGGTATGGGTGAGCGTGGTGCCGCGAAACAGGAAACCGATGTCGTTCAGCTCAATGCCGAAGTGCTCGATGTTGCCGAAGAAGCCAAGCGCTATATCGTCAGCGTGCGTTTCCACGGCCTGATCCGCGAAGAAAAGGCCGGCCCGACCGAGCCGTTCGACGAAATCTGGAACATGACCAAGCCGACTGATGGCAGCCGCGGCTGGACCCTGGCCGGTATTCAGCAAGTCAAGTAAGCCCCGCTCCAGACCAGCAAAAGCCGGCGATGGTAAATCGCCGGCTTTTTTGCGCCCGAAAATTGACTGGCATGCTAGTTGTATTTTGACCTTAGTAAAAATCCGATGAAAAACGCTCAGTGATAGTGAACAAGGTCTGAACGGAGCCAACAGAACTATGCCTTTGGTGTTAAAGTTTTGCCTCTTTGCACCCGTCGCCTCAAATGAGCCCGTTCTCCCCTCTTCGGAAAATTGCGCTGTCGATCATTGCGCTACTGGTGGTGCTCAGCGGGCTTTATCTCCAACAAATAGCCGGCACAGGCACCCAGCTGCGGAGTGAGACGACTACCCAAGCGGAGCTCCGCGCTCGCCAGCTCACTGGATCGGTCGCTGACCAGATCGCCATTCTGATCCGTTATATCGATTTTGCGACGCAGGAACTTGCCGAAACCTATGCCGAGGATACGGCAGCTGAATTTGCTGCCAAGGCACCCAAAATCGGCCAGCGCTTTCCCGGCAATGCCTTGCTGCAGATATCCGTCATCAATGCCAGTGGCTACCTGAATTATTCCAGTCTCGGCTTCAAGGACGCTGCCTTTCTCGGTGACCGCGAACACTTCAAGGTGCATCTCCAGCCTCAGGAAGCTCAGCTTTTCATCAGCAAGCCCTTGCTTGGCCGAATCTCGAATCAATGGAGCATCCAGTTCTCGCGCCCAATTCGACGTCATGGCAAGTTGATTGGAGTGATCGTGCTATCGCTCTCTCCGGATTATCTGCACAAAACACTGTCCTCGCTGAAACTGGCGCCGGACGACTCGATCGCCATATTCCGGCAGAGTGGTGAATATCTGGCCCGCAATCAGGAGCAGGAAAGCGCCCTCGGCAAGAGCGTCGGCCCCAATCGCCCCTTTGTCGGCCCAAATGCTGCGGCAAGCGGCACATTCCAGGCGTCAGCCAATTTCGACGGGATCAAGCGCCTGTTTCACTGGCAGCGCCTGGAAGACTATCCGGTCACCGTTGTTCTTGGCATTGGCGAAAAATCATTGCTGGCGCCGGTCGACCGCGAAATTGCGACCTACCGGCAAGGCGCCATCGCCGGACTGCTTGCCTTGTGGCTGGTGACCATTTCTCTGGTCGCCCTGCTCATCCGTCTGGATCGCCAACAACAGCGCGAGCGCGAGCACGGCCTCGCGCTGCGTCGTAACGAGGAGCGCCTGCGCGCCATCTACGACGTTTTGCCGGTCGGCATTTCGATCACCGATCCCGACGGGCACATCGTCGATTGCAACCC
>CAYWNX010000241.1:0-4566 GCA_964459735.1 uncultured Dechloromonas sp.
TTGAGCCGGATGGATTTGTCGGCCGTTATAACCCGGTTGCCAGCGTGATGCTCGGCTTGCCGGACGCAGCACGGATGCAGTTGGCGACTTGTGCGCCAGCTCTGGCTGCGGCGCTGAAGGTGTGGAAAAGCGGTGATAGCCCGGAGGCGGTCGAATTTTGTGGGGTGGATAGCTGTGAGCTAAGGGCTCGTTTTGAACGAACGGCGAGTTCCGATGGCGAGGTTTTGATCTTTCTTGAGGATGTCGGGCGGATCAAGGAGCGGGCCCAGCAACTGAAATTGGCCTCATTGGGGCGGTTGACCGCAAGTATTGCCCATGAAATCCGCAATCCGTTATCAGCGATCAGTCATGCTGGTGAGTTGTTGCGCGAGGAGCGGCGTGGGGAGATGCAGAATCGGTTGCTGACCATTCTGAATGACAACGTTGGTCGCCTGGATCGCATCGTCAAGGATGTGCTGGAGGTCGGGCGGCAAGACCGCGCGCAGCCGGAATTGCTGAGTCTTGATGAATTTTGCCGCGATTTTGTCGAACATTTTGCGAATGCTGAAGGCTTGTCTGCGGGGATCGTCCGACTTGAGCCTGGGCCGGCAATGACGATCTGTTTTGACCGTTCCCATCTGCATCAGGTGTTATGGAACCTGGTCAGCAATGCGCTTCGCCATTCGAGTCGGGGGGGCGGTGCTGTGCGCATCGAACCTGTCCTCGCAAACGAAGCGGGGCGGGTAGAATTGCATGTACTGGATGATGGCCCCGGCGTCGCTGCGGCAGTTCGCGAGCAGGTTTTTGAGCCTTTTTTCACGACGCACAATCAAGGGACCGGGCTCGGCCTGTTTATCGCCCGCGAACTTTGTGTCGCCAACGGAGCGAGCCTTGAGCTGGCGTCGAGTGCATCCTGTGGTCATTTTATTCTTACCGGGAGAAACGATACGTGTCTATTGCCAGAAGCGAACGACGGCCGCGTGGGGACCTGACGCGGGTTCTCGTCGTCGATGACGAGGCCGATATCCGCGAATTGATCGACCTGACGCTGGTACGGATGGGGCTGGCTGCGGAGTGCGTAGGCTCCGTCGCCGAGGCGCGGGCGGCGCTGAATGCCGGGAGTTTTCAGCTGTGTTTGACCGATATGCGCCTGCCGGATGGCGATGGTCTGGAAATCGTCCGCTACATTGGCGAGCATCATGTGCAGACCCCGGTCGCCGTGATCACTGCTTTCGGTAGCGCGGAAAACGCCGTTGCTGCCCTCAAGGCTGGTGCTTTCGATTATCTGGCCAAGCCGGTCGGGCTTGAGCAGTTGCGCGCCTTGGTGAAGTCGGCCTTGCGCCTGCCTGAGGGTGGGCGAGGTAGTGACGATACCCTGCAATCGCTGGTCGGCGATTCGCCGAGCATGCAGCAGGTGCGGGCGATGATCGAAAAATTGGCGCGCAGCCAAGCACCGATCTATATCTCTGGCGAGTCCGGGAGTGGCAAGGAGTTGGCGGCGCGCCTGATTCATGGGCGCAGTGCGCGTTGTGACGGGCCGTTTGTGCCGGTCAACTGCGGAGCGATTCCCGAAAACCTGATGGAGAGTGAGTTTTTCGGTTATCGCAAAGGTGCCTTTACCGGTGCTGAAAGTGATCGTGAGGGTTTCTTTCAGGCGGCCAATGGCGGTACTTTATTCCTTGATGAGGTGGCCGATCTGCCGCTGGCCATGCAAGTCAAACTGTTGCGGGCGATTCAGGAAAAACGCGTGCGCAAGGTGGGGTGTGTGACCGAAGAGGCGGTGGATGTACGGATCATTTGTGCGACCCACCGTAACCTGCGTGAGTGCGTTGATAAGGGCAGCTTCCGGCAGGATTTGTATTACCGGCTGAATGTCATTGAGCTGCGCATGCCGCCTCTGCGTGAACGGCTGGAAGATATAGCGCCACTGGTCGATTCCATACTGCAGCGGCTGTTCAGCGGTGCGAGTCCCGGTTTGTCAGCGGGCGCGCTGAAGGCGCTCGAGCTCTATCGTTTTCCCGGCAATGTCCGCGAACTGGAGAATATTCTTGAGCGCGCTACGGCGCTGGGTTCCGGCGATCTGATCGAGGCCGAAGATCTGCATCTTGAGGTTGATGAAATGGGCGGCGAGGTGCTTGGCCGCGGTAGCGAAACCCTTGATGATTACCTCAATCGGCTGGAGCGTCAGGCCATTCTGGAGGCGCTGCAGAAGACCGATGGCAATCGTACTGCGGCGGCCCGCCAGCTTGGCGTCACTTTTCGTTCAATGCGTTACCGCCTCGAGCGCTTGGGTATCGAGTGACCATGGATTGGCACGACGATGGCTGGCTGAATGGTGTTGAGTGCTTGCCGTCACCGAATTTTGGCGAGCGGCAGATTGGGGAACAGGTTTCCCTGATCGTCGTGCATAACATCAGCCTGCCGCCGGACGAGTTTGGCGGCGATTGGGTTGAAGAATTTTTTCTCAACCAGCTCGATCCTCAAGCTCATCCTTACTTTGCGACGATTGCCGAGGCCCAGGTTTCAGCCCATTTTTATATCCGGCGCGATGGTCGGGTGATTCAGTTTGTCGGCTGTGATCGGCGGGCCTGGCATGCGGGCCGTTCGCAATGGTGCGAACGCGAGAACTGCAACGATTTCTCGGTGGGTATCGAGCTGGAAGGTTCAGACAGTCAGCGATTTACGTCGGCACAATATGTGGCACTGTGGGCGGTGATCGATGCCCTGCGCGCCCGCTATCCGATAATCGCCATTGCCGGCCATAGCGATATCGCACCCGGGCGTAAAACCGATCCTGGGCCCGGTTTCGACTGGCTGGCTGTGCGTGCCCGTTACCCTGACTTGAGCTTACCGGGTGAAGTAACGACGTAGCCGTTCGGCGGCTTCGCTCAGGCGCTCGACGTCTGTGGTGTAGGCAAATCGGATATGTTTTTCCGGTGCATTGCTGCCGAAATCGAGGCCGGGTGTCGCGGCAACGCCAACCGTTTCGAGCAGGTCTCTGGCCAGCACGAAGCTGTCATCGCATAGCGCCGAGCAATCGCAATAGAGGTAAAAAGCGCCTTCCGGCCGGGCGGTAATCCGGAAGCCGATGCTTTCCAGGGCGGGGGCGAGAAGATCACGACGCTGACGAAATTCGGCTCGGCGGGCTTCGAGGATGGCTATGGTTTCCGGCAGGAAGGCTGCGAGGGCGCCGTATTGCGCTGGCGTCGACGGGCAAAGCGTCAGGTTCTGCGCCAGTTTTTCAATGTCGCGCCCATAGGCTTCGGGAGTGACCATCCAGCCCAGTCGCCAGCCGGTCATCTGAAAATACTTGGAGAAGCTGTTGATCACCCAGATGTCGTCGCCGGCAGCGCAGGCGGTGGGGGCGTCAGTTTCGTCCCCCAAGGTGACTTCCTTCGCCGCGAAGCAAGTCCCCTGGTGGGACGGGGCGTAGGTCAGGCCGTGGTAAATCTCATCGACCAGGAAATGGCCGCTCTTCTCGCGGCAAACTTCAGCCAGCGCCTTGATTTCCGGCAGTGTCAGCAGCGTGCCGGTCGGATTGGCCGGCGAAGCGACGAGCAAACCAGCAGTTTTTGCGTTCCAGTGCTGCCGGAGCAGCGCTGGCGTCGGCTGGAAGTTGGTTTCTGGGCCAACCGGGATGTGCTGCGGTCGACCCTCAAAAACACGCAAAATGTGACGGTTGCACGGGTAGCCGGGATCAGTCAGCAGCCATTCGCTGCCCGGGTCGGCCAGGCAGGCAAAGGCCAGATTGAGGGCGCCGGAAGCGCCGTTGGTGATGACGATCCGGCTGGCTGGCACAGCTACGCCATAACGGCTGCAATAGAAATCTGAAATCGTCTGGCGTAACTCGGGCAGGCCGAGCGACTGGGTATACAGCGTTTTTCCGCTTTTTATCGCGTCGACCGCAGCATTGGCGATTGGTGCCGGCGTCGGAAAATCCGGTTCGCCGACCTCCATGTGGATGATGTCGCGACCTTCAGCCTCCAGTTGGCGGGCGCGAGTCAGCAGTTCAACCACGTGAAACGGGGAAATATCAGCAAGGCGTTGGGCGGGGCGGTACATGGGCTACTCCAAAGAAAACGGCCACCGAGTTGGGTAACCCGGTGGCCGTTCGATCAAAGCTTCAACAGTAATCAGGCAGCGTCTTTGAAAATGCCCATTTCAAACAGTTCGCGCTTGAGAACCAGTTCGCGCGGCATCTTTTCGCCCATCTTGTCGAACCACTCCTTGTGGCCGACCAGTTCGGACTTCCAGGCGTCGGCATCGATCTGGCTCAAAGCTTCGAAATCAGCTTTGTTGATTTCCAGACCGGTCCAGTCGATGTCCTCGAACTTCGGCATCCAGCCGAGCACGGTTTCCTTGGCAGCAACCGTGCCCTTGCAGCGCTGCACGATCCATTTAAGAACGCGCATGTTGTCGCCGAAGCCCGGCCACATGAATTCGCCCTTTTCATTCAGACGGAACCAATTGACGCAGAAGATCTTCGGCGTTGCATCGAGGGTCTTGCCCATCTTCAGCCAATGATTGAAATAGTCGCCCATGTGGTAGCCGCAGAAGGGCAGCATGGCAAACGGGTGACGACGTACG
>CAYWNX010000242.1:0-4539 GCA_964459735.1 uncultured Dechloromonas sp.
AACACCGAGGAACTGCTGCCGGTGATCTCTTTCAACACCAAGGCCAGCGCCGACGAGCAGAAGAAACATCAGGACTTCGTCGAGCGCATGATCACCAAGGGCTACACCGAGAAGCAGGTGCGGCTGCTCTGCGAGTGGTATCTGCGGGTCAGGAAGAGTTCTTGATGAGGCAGGATAGCGGATCGAGTCTTTAGGATCGAGTTACTCAAAACCACTTGATTGTCGACCCTAAAACAGGGAGTTCCCATGACGGTACGCATTGTCGACCGGCGGCAGGACAGCAGGAACAAGAGCTCCATCAACCGGAGCCGGTTCGTTCGTCGCTTCAAGGGACAGATTCGCAAGGCGGTGGCCGATGCCATCGCCAAGCGGGGCATCCGCGATCTGGAGAATGGCGAGAAGATCGGCATTCCCGGCAAGGATATTTCCGAGCCGCAATTCCACCACGGCAAGGGTGGGGTGCGGGAATCGGTGCATCCGGGCAACGACCGCTTCCAGTCTGGCGATCAGATGGATCGGCCGCCGCCCGGTGGTCAGGGAAAGGGCAGCGGTCAGGCCAGTCCGGACGGCGAGGGGCTGGACGATTTTGTTTTCACGCTGACCCGCGACGAATTCCTCGACATCTTCTTCGACGAACTGGCCCTGCCCAATCTGGTCAAGCGGCAACTGGCGCGGATCGACGAATACAAGCGGGTACGGGCCGGCTATACGCAAACCGGTGTGCCGACCAACATCAACCTGGTCCGCACGATGCGCGGCGCAGCCGGGCGCCGGGTGGCCATTGGCGGGCCGTACGCTACCCGTCTGCGTGGTTTGCTGGCTGAGCTGGAGCAGGTGCTTGATGAAATGCCGGTAGATGAAACCGAAGTCGAGCGCCTGCAGCGTGAAATCGCCTGTCTGCGGGCACGCAGCGAAGCCATTCCCTTCATCGACCCGTTTGACCTGCGCTACAGCAACCGTATCCGGGTGCCTGTGCCGTCGACTCAGGCAGTCATGTTCTGCCTGATGGATGTTTCCGGCTCGATGGATGAAGGCAAGAAGCAGATGGCCAAGCGCTTCTTCATGCTGCTTTACCTCTTCCTCAACCGCAATTACGAACACATCGATGTGGTTTTCATCCGTCACCATACGGCGGCCGAGGAAGTCGATGAGGACGATTTTTTCCACGCTCGCGAAACCGGCGGCACCATCGTTTCCAGTGCGCTGAAGCTGATGCACAAGATCATCTCCGAGCGCTACGCCAGCAACGCCTGGAACATCTACGGTGCACAGGCTTCCGACGGCGATAACTGGAACGACGACTCGCCGCTCTGCCGCACCATTCTGGCCGACTCGATCCTGCCGCTGATGCAGTACTTCGCCTATATCGAAATCACCGACGGTGAACCGCAAAATCTCTGGCAGGAGTATGAAAAACTGGCCGCCACCCACGCCGGAATTTTTGCCTTGCAGCGGATTGCCGCGGCCAGCGACATCTACCCGGTGTTCCGCGAATTGTTCAGAAAGCGGCTGGCATGACCAAAAGAAAACCCCGCCTGATTGCCGAAGGTTCGGACTGGACGCTGGAATCAATCGCCCTGTACGACACTGAAATCGGCCGTGTCGCCCGCCAGTTCGGCCTCGATTGCTATCGTCACCAGCTCGAGGTGATCACCGCCGAGCAGATGATGGATGCCTACGCCGCGATCGGCATGCCGGTCTATTACCACCACTGGTCCTTCGGTAAACACTTCCTGGAAACCGAAAACCGCTACAAGCGCGGGCAGATGGGGCTGGCCTACGAGATCGTCATCAACTCCGACCCGTGCATCGCCTACCTGATGGAGGAAAACACGCTGACCATGCAGGCGCTGGTCATTGCCCACGCCGCCTATGGCCACAACTCCTTCTTCAAGGGCAACCACATGTTCAAGCAGTGGACCAGTGCCGACGCCATCATCGACTATCTGGTTTTTGCCCGTCACTACATTGCCGAGTGCGAGGAGCGCTACGGCGTCGATACCGTCGAACAGTTGATCGACGCCTGCCATGCCCTGTCCAATCTCGGGGTAGACCGCTACAAACGTTCGCCGCCGCTGTCGCTGCAAAAGGAAAAGAGCCGCCAGCGCGAACGCGAGGCTTACCTGCAGGCGCAGGTGAACGATTTGTGGCGGACGCTGCCGCACCATGAAACAGCGGTGGCGGAAGCGGAAGAGTTGCGTTTTCCCGAGGAGCCCGAGGAAAACCTGCTCTACTTCATCGAGAAAAATGCGCCGCTGCTCGAACCCTGGCAACGCGAAATCGTCCGCATCACCCGCAAGATCGGCCAGTATTTCTATCCGCAACGGCAAACCCAGGTCATGAACGAAGGCTGGGCCTGCTTCTGGCATTACACGCTGCTCAATACGCTGTATGACGAAGGCCGGGTCAACGACGGCTTCATGCTCGAATTCCTCCAGTCGCATACCAATGTGATCTATCAGCCGCCCTACCATAGCAAATGGTATTCCGGCATCAATCCCTACGCCCTCGGCTTTGCCATGTGGCAGGACATCCGCCGTATCTGCGAACGGCCGGATGATGAAGACCGCGAGTGGTTCCCGGATATCGCCGGTTCCAACTGGCGGGAAACCTTCGACTTCGCCATGCGCAACTTCAAGGACGAAAGCTTCATCGCCCAGTACCTCTCGCCTCGGCTGATGCGTGAATTCAGACTGTTCTCGGTGCTTGACGATGACAGCGAGCCGAAACTGAAGGTCGATGCCATCCACGACGAGCAAGGCTACCGGGCGCTGCGCCGAAATCTGGCCGAACAGTACAACCTGGGCAGCAGCGACCCGAATATCCAGGTCTGGAATGTCGATCTGCGCGGCGACCGTTCGCTGACCCTGCGCCATTTTGCCCACCAGCGCCGGCCGTTGTCTTCGGCCAGTCTGGTCGTTCTGGAGCACATGGCAGCGCTGTGGGGCTTCAACGTCCGGCTGGAACACCAGAACCCCGCCGGGGAGTGGCTGTTGCTGGCCGAACGGAAAACCGAGCGGCGCAAGCTGGCGGGGGGCTGAGTCTCGATTCAGAAGCTGGCGCGCAGGCCGATTCTGAATGTGCGCGGCTCCAGCGGATGCACCAGTTTTCCGTCGATGCCGCCGCCGCAAATGCCGCCCAGCGTTTCGCTGCGGGTGCAGGAAGCGCCCCAGTATTCGATGTCGTTGGCCTGTTTGTCGAACAGGTTGAGCACGTCGAGCGTCAGTTGCAGCTTGGGGCTGAAGCGGTAGCCGGCCTTCAGGTTGGCCATCCAGAAAGCGGTCGATTTCTGTTCTGCCGTTTCCTCCAGCGCATAGGCGCCGAGGTAGCGCAGGCGCAGGCCGCCGAACCACGGGCCGCCGTTGTCGGCGGTCAGCGCAAGTGAGGCGGTGAGCGGAATGGCGTTCGGCACATGGCGGCCGCCGTTGTCCGGGTTGGCCTCCTTGAAGCGGGCCTGCGACCAGGCGATATCGGCGTCAATGATCCAGCCTTCAACCGGGGTGATGTAGTTGGACCATTCGACCCCATGCCGTTGCGAGGCGCCTTTCGGCTCGGTGATGCCTTCGTCGCCGATGAAGACCAGCTCCGAAGCCAGTGCCATCTGCCAGACCGACAGGCTGCTGCTCCAGCCCGGCAGCGGTGCGGCGCGCATCCCCAGTTCGCTGCCCCTGGCCCTGACGATCAGCGGCACGGCTTCGGCGGTCGAGCCGTCCTGCGGATTGATCCGGGCGGTGGCGCCACGCGCGTCATTGCTGTGGAAACCGTGACCCCAGTTGGCGTAGAACTCGGTCTGGCCGAGCAGATTGAAGGGGCCGAAGACGACGCCGAGCTTCGGGCTGGTCTGGCCGGCATCGGTGCTGCCGCCGTTGTCCATGTTGTACTGGCCGGCGAGGGCGGTGGATTTGGCCGAAATCTGGTCGCGGCGCAGGCCGAGGTTGGTGCGCAGCCAGCCGGTCCATTGGGTGCGGGCTTCGAAGAGCGCGGCAATGGCGGTTTCCTCAATGCGGTCTTCGCGCACGGTAGCGGTACGACGACGGTTTTCCGTGGTGTACAGGCCGACCTTGCTGATCCGGTCGTGGCGCAATTGCAGGCCGGCGGTGATTTCGGTGTCTTTCCAGTTCGGCCCGAGGAACCAGCTCTGGCTGCCCTGGCCACCCCAGACGGTGCGCTCGTCGGCCTGTTCGTGCTGGTCGCCCTGCGGGCCGCTGATGTAGCCGGAAGGGGCGGAGAACAGGTTGAGGCCGTAGTCGATGACGTAAAGACTAGCCTGGCGGGCGCCCGTGGCATCGGTCTGCGCCCAGTCGCCGGCCAGACTGTAACGGTGGGTCTTGCCGCCGTCGTTGGCGGAGAGCGCGCCGTAACGGCCGATTTCACCGCTGCTGATGGCCCGTTCCGGTACGTGTTCGGTGGCCCGCCAGTCGGCCTGATAAGCCATGCCGGTCAACGAAAAACCGTTACTGGCGGTGCCCGAAGTCAGGCGGAGCACGCCGTTGTATTTTTTGAGGTTTTCCGGCTGATCCCACGGGCCGTCGTTGCCGC
>CAYWNX010000243.1:0-4245 GCA_964459735.1 uncultured Dechloromonas sp.
GGTCCGGCCTTCAGTCGCCCGGATACTGCCGATAGCGGCGGAGCACCAGCCAACAGCAGCCGATCGATCCGAAATTCCAACTGCACCGGAATTGTCGGCAAGGCAGCAAACGGCAGGGGTGCATTGCCAAACAGTTGCCCTTGGCCTTTGGCGGCGGCAGGCGAAGATTTGCCGATAAACCACTTATCGACCTCGAACACCGACGATGACAGCTGCCCCTCAATACCTAAATCTGCCCCGCTGCTATCCACGGTGATTCGGCCGTTCACTTCCTGCCCGGCATGCTCCACCCGCAACGGATCGGCACGAAGCAAATCGGCAGTACGCACCAGCGTCGCGTGGATATCGAGCGACAGCGGCAACATCACATTACTGGCAAACAAAGCACTCAATGCTGTTGCAGCGCTGATCTGGGCCGACAGCTCGGCGCGGGCAGTTCCTGCCCCCTTCTTCCCCGGGTTGATTTTGCCGGCCACCGAGAGCTTGGCACCCTCGGTAACAAAACGCAGATCGAATGGCCAATCCGCCTCGCTACCCAGCAACTCGACCAGCCGGCCGATCTGACCATCGATCTGCCAGCGCTGGCGCTCGAATTCCAGTACTGCCGAAAGTCCTGCTTGATCGCCCTGCAATTGCATTTCCAGTTTCTCGATATTCACCCCGTGCAGCGAACCTTTGTCACCGTCGCGGTAGCTAATGCGCGAGTCGGACAAGGTGAGCCGTTCGAGGTCGATCACCGGCAGGGAGGCACCGTCCGCGCCGGCAGTCGCCTTGTTGCCGGCAAACCTCCAGTTAAGCCCTCCCTTCCCGTTGGATTCAAGCAAAGCATCGGCTCCCTTCACATCCACGCTCAGGATACGGATCTCTTTGTCCAACAAGGGGCGCAGTGCAATCGCAAAGGCAACTTGCTGCAATGTCACCATCTCGGGGCGCGTCCCCCAGTCAGCATTGCTGAGCGCAACATCATTGGCGACCACGGCAAGGGTAGGCAAAAAGCGAATCGACAATTCGCCGTTGACGCGAAAGTCACGCCCGGTAGTGCGCTTAACCTCGTCGCCAAGCATGGCAGCCAGTCGTGCCGGCGGAAAGGCCGCCACCAAGGCAAAATAAGCCGCTGAAATCAGGAGGACGGCGCAAGCAACGATAATGACGCCGAGGCGCCAGTGGCGTTTTACTGAGGGGAGTGCTGTCATGGCGAAACGCTGTTCATCGGAACCCCGGTTGAGTCGTGGCGCATCAAGCGCACATGCAATTTGAGCATAGCCGATTGCAAAAAATCAGCCCGGCGGCGAATATAAACTTCATTTTGCGCCGGGGCTGGCGGCGCCTTGAACAAGGGTAAATCTACTCAAAACAGAGTATTTAAAAATACACCCATACGCGTATATGTCGGTCATATGGGAAGCGATAGCCTGTAGAAAGTTTTTTCGAAAACATGTCCCGAATGACGCTGCACCGTCGTATGCAGGGAGAGCTGTACGCATTCGTACCGAAGCGTCGATAAAGCCAGCGTTAATTCATGTAACATCAAAAAATGCATTATGCTTATTGATGCAGTGCGACCTACTTTGTTCGGAAAAGTAGCGCCAAATCAGCAAACCGTAACCGGGAGAAAGCAGGATGTCCGAAACGTTTAGCAGGAATAAAAAGGGTTTATCTGCCAACAATACACTTTCCGCGCAGCCCGACCCCAGCAGCGGCATGAATGCTGTCATGCAAGCCTGGGGCCCCGTCGGCGAGTACATGACCGACGCCATGCAGCGCACCATTCTTTTCTGGGACGTGCTGCGCCAACGCAGCGACCAATACTATGCGCAGAAGGCAAAGGCCGTCCCGCACGTCCTCAACTTCGAGGCCGAACTTATCCTTGATGCCCGCACTTTCAAACGGCCGGTCAATTACCTGCTGGTGCGCGTCAACCCGCCAGCAGGGGTGACGACCAATCCGCGTCAACGCCCATTCGTGGTCGTAGACCCGCGGGCCGGACACGGCCCCGGCATTGGCGGCTTCAAGGCCGACAGCGAACTCGGCGTCGCCATGCGCGCCGGGCACCCCTGCTACTTCGTCGGTTTCACCCCCGAACCGATGCCTGGCCAAACCATCGAAGACATCATGCGTGCCGAGGCGATTTTCCTCGAGAAGGTGATCGAGCTACACCCGGAAGCAGAGGGCAAGCCCTGCATCATTGGCAATTGCCAGGCCGGCTGGGCGGTGATGATGCTGGCCGCGACGCGGCCCGAGTTGTGCGGGCCGGTCATCGTTCCCGGCTCACCACTCTCCTACTGGGCCGGTATCGAAGGCGAGAACCCGATGCGCTACACCGGTGGCCTGGCCGGTGGCAGCTGGATGACCGCACTGGTCAGCGATCTGGGTAACGGCAAGTTCAATGGCGCCCATCTGGTCAAGAATTTTGAAAACCTCAATCCGGCCAACACCCACTGGAGCAAGGATTACGACATCTGGTCGACCGTTGATAGTGGCGCCCAGCGCTTTCTCGAATTCGAAAAATGGTGGGGCGGCCACGTCAATCTCAACGGCGAGGAGATCCAGTGGATTGTCGATCAACTGTTTGTCGGCAACAAACTCGCCACCGCCGAAATCATGACCAGTGACGGCCAGCGCATCGACCTGCGTAACATCCGCTCGCCGATCATCTGCTTCTGCTCCAAGGGCGACAACATCACCCCACCGCAACAGGCCCTGGGCTGGATCGCCGATCTTTACGCCAAGGACGACGACATCCGCGCCTGCGGCCAGACCATCATCTATGCCATTCACGAAAGTGTCGGCCATCTCGGCATCTTCGTCTCCGGCGGCATCGCCAAGAAAGAGCATCAGGAATTCGCCTCCAATATCGATCTGATCGATGTTTTGCCCCCCGGCCTGTACGAGGCGGTGATGAAACCGAAGACGGGCGAAGCAGAGAATCAGGATTTGGTGGTCGGTGACTGGATTGTCCGTTTCGAGCCGCGTACCCTGGATGACATCCGTACCATCGTCCAGCCCGATCCCGAGAACGAACGCCGCTTTGCTGCCGTCAAGCGGGTGTCGGAAATCAATCTCGGCCTCTATCGCACCTTGCTCCAGCCACTTGTCAAAGCGTCCGTGAATGATCAGACGACCGAGTGGATGAAAAAACTCAGCCCGTCCGAACTGCCGTTTGAAATTTTTTCAAATCGCAATCCGCTGATGCAAGGACTCGCCCAACTCGCCGAGCAGGTGCGCCAGCAGCGCCAGCCTGTTTCACCGGACAATCCTCTCCTGCAGTGGCAAGCGATGGTTTCGGAAAACATTGTCACGGCGCTCAATGGCTATCGCGACCTGCGCGACAAGAGCCTGGAGCAGATTTTCCTGGCGACTTACGGCTCCCCACTGCTGCAAGCCATGGTCGGACTAAACGCGTCGGACGAGCCACCCCGCAAACGCCCCGGCGGTGAACCGGAGCGCCTTGCTTTCATCCAGAAGCGCATTGCCGAACTCAAGGCCGGTCTGACCGCGGGTGGTTTGCGCGAAGCGGCCATTCGCAGCCTGGTTTATATCGGCATGGCCGGTAAGGGAGTGGATGAGCGCGCCTTCAACGTACTGCGACAGATTCGTGCCGAGAACGGCGGGATACCGCTGCCGGAATTCAAGCAAATTCTGCGTGAGCAGTACTTCGGCCTGTTGCTCGACCCCGAGGCAGCACTTGCCGCCATTCCGGCCATGCTGCCGGCTGATTCTGCCGCGCGTGGCAAAGTGCTGGAAGCGATTCAGCGAACGGTCAGTGCCGCCGGTGAAGTTACTGGCGAACGGGCGAAACGACTGGCGCAGGTTGAAGCACTGTTTACTGCTGGCGAGTCAAAGAAAACAGCTGGCAAGGGGCCGCTTCGAGTGGCTTGAATCGCATAGATAAAAAGGTAAATCATGGAACGCAAGCACGAGAAATACGAACGGCTGATCGCTCGCTGCAAGGCTTTGGCCCCCATTCCCACCGCCGTTGCCCATCCGTGCGATGAAAGTTCGCTGCGGGGAGCCGTGGAGGCGGCCGAAATGGGAATCCTGCAGCCGATCCTGGTCGGCCCGCGGGACAAGATCGAAGCGGTAGCGGCACAGTTTGATCTCGACATCTCCAAGTACGAAATAGTTGATGCGGAGCACAGCCACGCCTCCGCCGCAGCTGCCGTGCAACTGGCCCGTGAGGGCAAGGCCGAGATGCTGATGAAGGGCAGTCTGCATACCGATGAGTTGATGGGGGCCGTGGTGCGT
>CAYWNX010000243.1:4255-4526 GCA_964459735.1 uncultured Dechloromonas sp.
CCACCGGCCTGCGCACCCAGCGACGAATCAGCCACGCCTTCATCATGGATGTGCCGAGCCTGGACCGGGTGCTCATCGTTACCGATGCCGCGATTAACATCTTCCCGACCCTGGAGGACAAAAAGCACATCGTTCAGAACGCCATCGATCTCTCTATCGCCCTGGGCTTTCCTCAACCCAAGGTGGCGATTCTCTCCGCCATGGAGACCGTCAATCCCGATGTGCCATCGACGGTCGAGGCGGCCGCCCTGTGCGAGATGGCGGATCGCAA
>CAYWNX010000244.1:0-4503 GCA_964459735.1 uncultured Dechloromonas sp.
GTAGCGACCAAAATCGAAATTGACATTGCTCATCGCGTTGATTTCCATTTCGCAGCCGTTGCAGCCACCGGCTGAGACAGAACGCAATTTCATTGAGCGGCCATAGCGTTTGTGCAAGGCCGAAGAAACCTGGATCGGATCGATGTTGGGGCGCTCGGCACTGATGGTCAGCCCATCTCGCTCTGTACTGGCCAGGCGAAAATCATTACTGAAGCTGATTTTCCCGACCGGGCAGGCGGGCTCGCAGTCGCCGCAAAGCACGCAGCGGCCAAGGTCGATTTGCACTGTTGCCAAGGCGAGCGCATTGCTCGGGCATACCGCCTGGCAGGCTGTGCAATCGGTTACGCAGGCCGATGTGGCAATCACCGGCTTGGCACGAAAACCGGCCGGGATGGCCTCCCGCAAGATGGGAATGTATTGGGAGCCCTGCGATTTTCGGACATTAAGGGACTTGATCATGTTCGAGCCTTACAAATCATTGCCGCAGTAGGACAGATCGAAACTCTTGTTGCAGATCGGGAAGTCGGAGATTTCGTTATCCCGTAATGCTATTGCCAAACCAAACCAGTTGGTCAGTGAAGGATCTTGTACTTTGTAGTGCACGATTTCACCCGCATGGGAGGTTTCAATCGTCTGTACGACAGCGCCGCGCGGCCCCTCGACGATGGAGACAGCAAGTGAATCGGGTTTAAGTGACGCGTTGGTTGCCAAGCCGGCTTCCTCCTGACAAACGGCGGTCAGCTTTTCGTCCTGCAGCACGTTCAACAACCAGGCGACGGAAATACCCACCTCCTGCATCCGCAGTTTCATTCTGGCCCAGCAATCCCCCGTCTCCTCAACCGCACTGGCGATCGGGAAGCGTTGATACGCTTGACTTGGCAAATCCGCCCGGGCGTCGATTGCCCGACCACTGGCCCGAGCGGCAACGCCGACGAGACCCAGGTCATCAGCTGCTTGCCGAGAGACCACGCCGGTACCCTTGAAGCGCGCCTTGACGCTCTGACTGCACAACATCAGCGTGTTGACCTCGTTAAAGTCGCGAAGAAATGCCGTTAGCGTCTGAATCAGATCGGCACGCAGGGCATCGCTTAGTGGCCTGGTCTTGCCAGGGCGCATCCAGCCTCGACCAAAACGGTTACCGGAAACGCGCTGCACCGCATTGATGATGGCGGTCCGCAAGCGGCCATACGTTCCTCCGCCCTGTAGGAAAGCGATGTCTGTCGCCAAGCCGTTCAGCGTGGCAACATGGATGGCGATCCGTTCCAGTTCAAGGCCAACAGCGCGGCGCATATCGCTTTCCGGTGCGACCTCAAACCCAGCCAAAGCTTCGATGGCAGAACAATAGCCCCAGGCGTAGGCGACAACGGAGTCACCGCAAATCGATTCGATCACCGGCGCCAACAACGTTGGCTTTTTCCGTAACAAGAGATGCTCGGCACCACGATGCTGGTATCCAAGCTGGATTTCCAGGTGATGCACCTGCTCACCCAGGCACATGAAGCGGAAGTGACCGGGCTCGATCACGCCGGCGTGAATGGGGCCAACGCCGACCTCGTGGATTTCCTGACCCCGTACAGAAAAGAAGGGGTATTCGGCCATTTTTCCCTGGCGCTTGCCTTCGAAGCGAACCGGCTTCAGCCAAGGGTGCCCGTCGGGAATCAGGCCGGTTTGCTCCCAAAGTTCGCGTTCGAAAATATGGGCTGCCGGGAAATCCGGCGTCAGCGCCGGGTAATGTTTATCGCTTTCCGTCAGGCAATGAAGGGCCTGCAATTCCCCGCTCTGATCCTGGAAAACAGCCGTCACCACCACACCCCACATGCGGTTGCTTTTTTCCTCACGTCCAAAAAAAGTTACCAGGCGATCCCCTGCGCTGAGTCGCTGACGACAGGCTTGAACAAATTGATTCAGGTGTTTCAGTTTCAACTGGTCCAATGGCCAGACCTTGGTTGCCCGCGAACTCATCAGATACCTCCGATCGAACGCGCTACGGCGCGCAGCAGGTCGGTAATCATGGCCGGTGTATATGTGCCCAGCATGCTGAGTACGCCCACGAAACAGACTTTCGGCACAATCGCCATCATGGATTCACGTACCCGAGGAATTTCCTGGTTGGGCTCGCCCCACAGCATCGGAAAAACCGTGCGACCGGTCGCCACGAAGATCACCGTGAGCATCACGCACATCAGCGTGAAGGCCATCAGGTTGCCAGCCTGGACAATGCCGGAAAGGATGAGCATCTCGGCCAGAAAACTGGCGAATGGCGGGAAGCCGAGAAGGGCGAAGATACCTCCGGCAAACAGCAGTCCGGCGAAAGGCAGTACGCGAATCACACCACTAAGCGCTGCTACTTCGTTAGTGCCATAAACCGAGCGCATCCGTCCTGCCGTAATAAAGAGCAAGGATTTCACGAAAGCATTGCTGACGATGTAAAGCACCACCCCATAAGCCGCTGCTTTGCCCACCGACAGTCCCAGTGCAATCACACCAGAGGAACTGATGCAGGCATAGGCGATGAGTCGCTTGTAGTTGCGGGCAGCCATGATCTGAACGGCGGCAACGACGAGTGAGATATAACCCATGACCAGCAATTCCTGCCCGGCGAAACTCACGTCGAAACCCTGGAAAACTTGCAAGATGCGGAACATCAGGACGATGCTGATATTGAACTGAACCGCAGCGAGCAGGGCGCTGGTACTGGTAGGTGCCGCTTCGTAGGTTTCCGGCAACCAGCTGTAGAGCGGCGCCAGACCCAACTTTCCACCCAATCCGAACAGCATAAGGGCGAGGCCGAGGCGCTGCCAGCCGTCCTTGGCCATGGTCAGGGCTGAGCCCAGTTCGTCAATCCTGAAGCTGATCTCCACGCCACGCAGTGCCGCAGATTGTGTCAGGCACATGAAACCGAGGAAGGTCAACGCCAAAGACATCGACGAATACAGCATGTAGCGCCATGCCGTCTGCTTGGGGGCACCGTACTCACCGCAGACCATCATCAACGCGGCACAAGCGGTGGTGATCTCGATGAGTGCCCACATCAGAACCAGGTGGTTGGCCATGATGCCGAGGTTCATGGCCAACATGAACAGGATGGTCAGCGACGCACGCATGCGAATGTCACTGGTCAGTTCAGGGGAGCCGCGCTCCCGCGATAGCATGTAGACGCTGATCCCTAAAAACACAGTATTAATGACCAGCACGAACAACATCGAGGTCGGGTCGAGTACCCAATAGTGGTTGCCGAAATACTTGGGCAAGCTCGCCAGATCGTTGTTCAGGAATACCGCAACGCTGCCCAGCCAAACCAACAGGGCCAGGCCGACCAGTGCCGGCGCGATCAACTGCCCGTGATCGTTGACCATGTCCTTCGATGGCTTCAACTCTGGGAGTTCCGCAAGACGGGTCAGGCTCATAGGGTTTCTTCCTTGGTCTCGCTGAACGGCACGGTGGCACAAAGACCGCGTACCAGCCAACTACCAACTATTACCGTCAGAACGTAGACTCCGCTCACGGCGAGATGCACCGGTATGGGCCAGGACTCCGGCATCAGCGACTCGAACAGGGCCAACGCGTTTTCCATGAAAAGCACCGCCACCAGTTGCGCTGCTGGTTCTTGATTGGTCGCCAGAATCAGGAAGGCAATCATCGCCGTCGCTGCAACGACGCCCAGCGTCAGCGCCCGAAAATCAGCCCGTGCTCCATCGCCAAATTTGAAGGCCAGAATGATCAGCGTAATCGCTACCCCCCAGGCAAACAGGTTGGAGGGCATCACGCTGATCCGTGCTTGCGGCGTCTTGCGAATAGCGCGAGCCAGCAGGTAGGGAACGAGAACAACACGGATCACGATAATTTCAACGACCGAAATAATTGCATGAACCGACATGGACTCTGCGCCCAGCACCGTAATCCAGACCAACGTCAGAGCCTGGATCGATAGCCAGACCGGGGTGGCCGACAGGCGGCTGAAGAAAATGGGGATAACCGTAGCCACCAAGCAGAGGATCAACGGCAAGGTCATACGCCTCTCCCTCCCAAGCCAACGACCAGCACGCTGCCTAGCCCGGCCAGGCCCGCCAGCCACAAGTAGCGAGGCACCCAGCGCATCGGCAAGCGGGCGACCAGGGATTCAATGCAGCCCACCAACACCGCCACGACTAGCATCAAGGTACCGGAAGCCATCACAGCCAGACCTGGCGACTGCCAAGGATTGAACGGGTTCAGCAAGGCAGCGATCAGTCCTGCGTAGAAGGTCATCTTGAGCGCGGCGGCGTATTGCATGGCGGCCAGCTCCGGGCCGCTGTGATCGAGGATCATCACCTCGTGAATCATCGTCAGTTCAAGGTGCGTCATGGGGTCATCAACCGGTACGCGTGCTGCCTCGGCTTGCAAAAGAATGAGCAGCGCGATAACCAGTGGTGCCACGATCAAGGCATACGAAGGCGTGTTATGCAGTTGGCCAATCAGGCCGGAAAAACTGGTCATTCCGGTCGCGGCAGCGGCTGCGCCAAT